>DASTFB010000071.1 GCA_035709005.1 Candidatus Methylomirabilota bacterium
AATCATGTCCGGGTGCAAGAGCCCGACGCAGGGCAAGCCCAGCGCGGTCGCCCCGGGGACCGGCAAGCCCCCGTCGGCCTGCATCCGCGGCGCCAGGTGGGGCATGAGCCGGCAGGCGAAGACCAGGACGGGTTTCTGGACGGCGTCGGCGCGCGTCTTGACCAGGCGACCCGTGACCGCGCCGGTGAGCACCCGCACGGATTCGCCGCCGAGGAGGATCCCGCCCGTGTCACAGGCGCCGACACAGATCCCGCACCCCACGCAGCGCCCCGGGTCGACGACGGCCTGGGTCTTGTACCGCACGCCGTCACGGCGGGGGACCATCATGATCGCGTCGTACGGGCAGTCCTTGTAGCAGCGGGTGCACCCGGTGCAGGCCGACGTCTCCACGCGAGCCACGGCCCGGCGGCGGCCGCCCAGGAGCCAGGGGAGCGAGAAGGCGAGGACTCCGGCGCCGGTCACGATCGCCCACCCGGCGCGCGCATCCATGCGGGTGAGCGGGAAGTAGGCGAAGTAGAACCAGTCCACGGGAATCGTGCCGGGCAGGAGCGCGGGGTCGGCCGGTGGTCCGGAGAGCGCGGGGCGCAGAAGGCTCGCCAGGAGCAGCGCTACGCCGGTCACGGCCAACACGACCCGCGGGGGGAGGAAGCGCGCGCGGCTCAGCCGCATCACGTGCAACCAGAAGAAGGCGCCGATCAGGAGCGGTACCGTGATGTGCAGGAACAGGACGATGAAGAACAAGAAGCTCTGGATCCGGTCGTTACTGAGGAACGTCTGGACGATGGGCTCGGCGAAGAACGGCAGCACGTCGAGAAAGCGGGCCGTCGTCATCGACAGCACGAGCGCCTGCACGTCCCACACGAGCCAGTAGCCCGTGGCGCCGGTGAACCACACGAGCGCCATCAACGCCAGCCCGGTGACCCACCCGATCCAGCGGGCGCCGCCGAACCGGTCGTTGAGCAGCATCTTGAGCCCGTGCAGCGCGGCGGCGAGGAGGGCGGCGTCCGAGCTGTAGCGGTGGAGCGAGCGTATCAGCGCACCGATGCCCAGCGGCTGGGCGACGATGGCTTCCACCGAGGCGTGAGCCGCGCCGGTGCCGACCCGGTAGAAGACGAAGAGGTAGATCCCCGTGACGGTCGCCACGGCCAGCGAGAACACGGCGATCGTCCCCGTGTGGTAGAGCGGATTGAGCGGCGCCGAGACGATCCGGTCCACCGTGGCTTCGAGGTGCTGGTAGAGGCTGCCGGCCTGGAACAGCGCCCGGCGCGGCCAGGGCTCGGGCGGCCGGGGCGCCAGCATCGAGGGGGCTCTGGGGAGTACCGGCACCTGGCCGGGCTGAAACACGATCAGCTCCGCTCGGCGACCAGGCGTTCGAGGGCCTGCGCCAGCTCGGCGGGCGGGTAGCTCAGGCCGCGGTACGTGAAGGCCACACGACCGGCGCGGTCGATGAGGACGACGACGTTCTCGTGTGCGATGCTCCCACCGGCCAGTCGCTCGGCGCCGACGCGGTGAGCGGCGAGGAGGCGGTCGATGGCGGTCCGATCGCCAGTGAGCAGGCGCCAGGCGTCCCCCAGCGCCCACCGGGCGGCGGTGTCGGCGAGCGCGGAGACGGTGTCGCGCTCGGGGTCCAGCGTGACGGCGGTGAACAGAGCGCGCCCGGCAACCCGGGCCTCGACCGCCTTCAGCCTCGCGATGAGGGCCGGGCACGAGGCGTGGCAGTCCGCGTACACGAACGTCAGCGCCACGGGCCGGCCCAGCGGGGCACCAAGCTCGAAGCGCTCGCCCCGGTGATCGGTCAGCACGGCCCGGGGCGCGGGCCGGCCCTCCCTGACGGGAACCCGACCCGCCGCCGCCACTCCGCCCGCCACGCCGCCGCCGAGCAGGAGGGCCACGACTGCGATCAGGAAGCCGAGCGCGGCCACACTGCTCACCGCGCGGCCGCCCGGGCGGCGCGCGAAGGCGCGGAGCTCCTCGCTGTAGAAGGCGGCGACGACGAGGGCGAACAGCGGAGGCTCCAGCGTTGTCAACAGTATTGCGTCCATCCGGTAGGCGCGCGTGCTCGCATTCCAGCCGAAGCAGGTGGTCAGCACCGTGTGGGCCCAGCCACCCATGTCCGGGCCGATGAGAAGGAAGACGATGACGCCGGTGCCCCACGCCAGCGCGGCCAGCGCGAGGACGGGCGCGAACAGGGGATGGCGCAACCAGCGGGTCACGCCAACCGCCACCAGGTGTCGGCGACGACACCCGCGAAGAGCAGCACCAGCCAGAGATTGGCCGCGTGAAAGGCGTGCAGCGCGAGCCGCCGGTCGGCGGGCGACTTCAACAGTTGGACGTTACGTCCGAGGAGGTAGACGCTGCCCAGCGCCGTCGGCACGACATACGCGGCGCCGGCGAGGCCGAGCACGGGCGGCAGGGCGGCGAGCCCGACGAGGCCGAGCGTGTTGACGAGAATCGACCGGGCCGTCCGCGCTTCCCCTTTGACCGCCGGCAGCATCGGGATTCGAGCTCCCGCGTACTCGTTCTTGTACGCGATGGCCAGACTCCAGAAGTGCGACGGGCTCCAGAAGAACAGGACGCCGGCGAAAATCACCGGGGGCAGGCAGAGCTCGGGCCGGGCCAGGGAGCCGCCGCCCAGGACGGCGAAGCTGCCAGCCAGCCCGCCGATGACGACGTTGAGCCAGGACCGGCGCTTCAACCAGACGGTGTAGATCACGACGTAGGTGAAGGCGCCCAGGAAGACGTGCAGGGCGACCAGCGGATGCAGGGCCCACGCCGCGGCAGCCACGGCCATCACGACCAGCCCCAGGCCGAGCGCCACCACGTGCCAGGGGTGAGCGATCCGCCCCGAGGGCAATGGCCGCCGGGCGGTGCGGCGCATCAGGGCATCGATATCGCGGTCCAGGTAGTGGTTCAGGGCCCCGGCGCCGGCGGCGGCGGCGACGGTGATCACGAAGAGCAGCCCGAGAGCACCGGGCGCCGGCGTGCCGGGGACCGTGCCCAGATAGCCCAGCACCGCGGCCATCCCGATGAAGACGCCGATCCGAAGCTTCAGCGACTCGACGTAAGCGGCGATCATCGCGTGCCGGCCCGGGCCGGGACAGGCGGCCTGCGGAGTAGCGGCAAGCCGATGTTGAGGACGAAGGCGAGGCCCCCCAGGATGGCCAGCGCGGAGCCTAGCCCCATGAGGTTCATGGCGACGAGGGCCTGGGCGTCGGCCCAGGAAAACCCCACGCTCTTGCGGGGAGCGCCGCGCGCGCCCGCCCAGTGCAGACCGATCATGATCCCGAGCAGGCCGAGGCCGTAGAGGTAGGGCTGCAGCTTCGTGAGCCATGGCTTCCACGGTTGCCGGCCCGTCAGCGCGAGCAGGGCCGGCGCGAGCCCCATGTAGGCGAGGGTCACGGCGCCCACCATCCCGTGGTAGTGGGCGGGCACGCGCGTGTCCTGGCTGAACCCGATCACGCCCATCACGCCCCCCACGGCGAAGAGCGCGAAACAGAGCAGGGTACCCGAGAAAAGCGGGCTGGCCCACGGCAGCGGCCGGGGCGCGCGGGCCATCGCCACTGCGACGGCGAGGGCCAGGGGAAGCGTGGGCCCGCCCAGGCCGGAGAACGTCACCCACGTGACCACGCGATTGGTGAGTAGCGCCTCCGGAGACCAGACGAGGTACGCGCCGGCGACGGCGAGGATGAAGGGCGCGTAGGCCCACAGGGCCCCGCGGGCGCGGGCCGGCCCCTGCGGAGCGCCCAGGGCGATCGACGTCGCGATGCCCCAGGCCGCGATCATCCCGGCCGTGTGCGTGAACTGGAAGAGGTGGCCGGCGCCCCAGAACAGCGCGCGGAGCTGGAGCATCCGGGGCTGGGCAAAGTCGAGCCGGATCCAGGTAACCCCGAGCATCACCGTGGCAACGATCACGGCGATCGCGGCGATGGCCAGCGCCGTGGCCTCCAGCGGCTCGACGGTGGCGGCGCGACGGCGCCCGCGCCGCCAGGCGGCGAGATACGCGCCTGCCTGGAGCGCGGCGCCGGCGAAGGCCGCCCACAGCCCGGTCCAGAAGAGAGGGTGGTCGATCACGGGGATGTAATCGTTCAGATAAGGGGCGCCCATCGCCATGGCCGCGGGCACGGCGATGAGCGCCGCCCCGCCGGCCGCGGCGCCCCAGCCCGCCCACGACAGCGCGCCCGACAGCTCGTAGTTGGAGCGCCAGGCGGCGTAGACCCACAGCACGCCGGCGAAGGCGACGAACCAGATGGTGAGCGCGAAGGTCACGTGCGCGACCAGGGCCAGGTGGAACAGGCCCGCCGACGAGCCGAGCAGCTGCACGGCCGGAGTGCGCGCGAAGGCGACGAGGATGGCGAAGATCCCTGCCGCCACCAGGGAGCCCAGGGCCAGGCTGAGCCAGGCCGTGAGGAGCCGTCGCGTAGCGGCCGGAACGGCGCGCGGCAGTTGGCCAGCCGCCGAGCGCGAGGGCTTCTCGAGCTCGATCGCCGCGAGCCGGGGCGCCATCACTGCACCATCCAGATGGCAGCCAGCCACTTCCAGTTGAGGAAGTAGTAGATGACGAACGCGGCCAGGAAGACGAGGACGAGCACCATCGTGCCCGACATGGGCGTGTGGCGCATGGAAGAGGGGATCGCGGCCAGGGGCACCTGCCCGGCCTGGTCGGGGATGCGGCGGCCGAAGAAGACAGAGGCCACGGTGAGGCCGACGTAGAGAGCCCCGCCCAGCGCGGCCAGGAGCCCACCCAGCCCCATGATCCCGAGGAAGACAAAGGCGGCGGCCTCGACGGGTGGCTGGAACATCGCGCCGGTGAACTGCACGTCCCAGTGGCGCCGGGGCACGGCGTACGATCCGGCCGTCGTCATGCCCGCGGAGAAGACGGCCACCCCGAGCCCGAAGGCGTAGACCTGGAACGTGGCCAGCCGCGGAGCCACGATGCGCCGGCGCCAGATCAGCGGCACGACGTAGTAGGTGAGGCCCATGAAGGCCAGCGTGGTGCCGGCGACGACGGTGGCGTGGAAGTGGCCGGGAATGCGCAGCGTGTTGTGGGAGATGATGTTGACCTGCTCGGCCCCGAAGGTCACGCCGGTGATGCCGCCCATGAAGCCGAAGAGCACCAGCGACAGCATCAGGGCCGCAAACCCAGGGTTCCCCCATGGTGCCTTGGCCAGCCACTCGAAGAGTCCCTTCGACAGGCCGTGCCGCCGCTGGGCCACCTCGACGGACGCCGGGACCGTCATCCCGTGGATCATGCTGGCGAGGACGGCGAGGTACATGCCATAGGAGGTGTTCCAGATCTTCCACGCCGGCGACACTTGCGGATCGACGAGCAGATGGTGGGCCGAGGCCAGGTTGATGAAGAGGATGTAGAGCACGAAGGCCCAGCGGCTGACCTTCTCGTTGACGGGCGTGGCGCCCACCGTGAGGGTGGCCAGGAGGTACCAGACCGACACCATCGCCGCAACGTTGATCTGCTGCGAGGGATGGCCGAGTCCCCACCAGAGGAGGCGGTACATGCCCGCGTCGAGGTTCTGGACGATACCGAGCGACCACAGCCAGGTGGGGATGTAGATGATCGCGCCGTGGGCCAGCGTGACCACGGCGATGATGGCTGCCGTGAGGGCCCCGAACGTCACCAGCGGGATCGAGCCCTGATAGGTCCGCTCGGCCCGAGCCACCACCAGGGTGGCGAAGAAGTTCAGCACGCCGACGAGGGCGCCGACGGCGAACAGGATCCAGCCCAGGTAGAAGTAGTGCACGGCTTGCATCGGCACGTAGGAGGTGAACATGACGTCGGCACCGCCCCGCAGCACGGCCACGTCGATGAGCAGCGAGCCCGCCACCATCAGCCCGAACCCCACCCAGCCCACCCGCGGCCAGGCCACGCGGCTGCCCAGCACGATGGGCGCGGCGAAGTAGAGGATGGCGATCTCGAAGAAGATGATCCAGAAGATCAGCATGTTGATGCCGTGGAAGGTGAGGGCGCGGTAATACATCGTCGGATCGAGCAGGTGAACGGCCGGCCACCGCGTGAGCAGGACCAGCAGCGCGGCGATCCCGCCGAAGAGGATGGCCAGCACGCCGGCCACGGCGTGGACCTTGATGAGGCGCTCGGCGGTCAGGTGGACCCGGAAGCCGGTGTGGGCACAGGTGCGGAAGGCCGACGCGTCCATGCTGGTCCTCCTACTCCACGATGATCTTGCCGACCATGGTGTGGTGCCCGATGCCACAGAACTCGTTGCAGACGGCGTAGACGTCGCCCGCTTCGGTCGGCGTCACCGTCAGCACGTATTCGTAACCGGGCAGGACCATGAAGTTCAGGTTGAGCGGGAAGAGGGAAAAGCCGTGCACGAGATCCGTCGATGACAGGTGCAGCCGGTAGGTCTCGCCCTTCTTGAACTTGAGCACGGGGTACCAGGCCCACATCCGGCCCAGCATGTACACGTCCTCGCCGGGCGGCGCGGCCACGACGGGCACGCCGCTGTCCTCGCCCACCTTGTGCTTCGCCACGAAGGCCTCGACCTTGTCCTGGAAGCCGGCGGCGGTGATGCGGTAGGTCTCGAACGACGGGTTCTGCTTTCCGGTGAGGTGCCACAGCGGCATCATCGCGAAGAGCACGAGACACCAGACGAGCGCGATGCCGATCCACACTTTCTCGGAGGGATCGACTTTCTTCCACCACACACCCTGCAGCGTCTGGAGACTCATGGCGCGCTCCTCAGCGGGCCAGCGGGATGCTGGCGATCTCGAGCAGTCCCCAGATGGTGTAGAAGACGATGGGAACGGCCAGGCCGATCACGAGCAGGATGAACGGATTGTCGAAGACGGCCTGCATGAGCGGCGGGCGCGACTGCGGCTCTCGATCCTCAGTGGCCATGACTCCCTCCTTCACCACGCTGCCAGCGTAACGAGAACCGCGGCGGCGGCTTATGACACAGGTCATAGGCCGTGCGGGATTCGGCGGGGGGCGCGGCCGGGAGGTGGCGGTGGGGGCGGTCGGGTCAGAGCAGGCGGTGGCGGTTCGCATACGCGACCGCCTCCAGCCGGCTGTGGAGACCGAGCTTGGCCAGGATGTGCTGCACGTGGTTCTTCACGGTGGCCCGGCTCACGTGCAGCCGCTCGGCGATGTCGGCGGTTCGCACGCCGCGGGCGAGGAGCTGCAATATTTCGACCTCCCGCCGGGTCAGCGTCTCGGCCGCCGGGTCCTGGGGCTCGGCCGCCGCGGTCAGGCGCTCGTGAACCAGGCGGACCAGCTCTCGGGTTGCCGTTACGTCGCGAAACAAGTGTACGCTGACGGCCCCCGAGCCCGGACCGGGCGCGGTCAGCACGCTGATGTTGAGCCAGACCGGGCGGCCAGCCTTCGTCGTCGTACGCATGTCGAAGGCCTGCACCGACTCGCCGAGGCCCAGCAGCGTCGTGACCTGACAGCCCGGGTAGCAGACGCGGTTGGCGTGCTCGTCGTAGCCGCGCAAGACCTCACAACAGGCTCGTCCGATGACCTCTCGAGCTGGATAGCCGAGGATCTTCTCGGCCGCCCGGTTCCAGAGACGGAGGCGGCCGTCGGCGCCGACGACGAAGGCGCCGTCGCCCGCCCGCTCCAGGGCTCGGGCGAGCCAGGTGTCCCCGCTGGCAGGTATCGGCCCGGGCATCGCCGACCAGCTGGTGCAAGGCGGGGACCATTCCGGGCTGCCGGTAATCGGCGCTCCAGGCTGGCTTTTTCCCGCGCGGCAGGATGGACGCCTGGGGCGCCGCTACCACGGCGCTGCGACACGGCCGCCCCAGGCAGGCCGCGCGGCGGACGGTCGAGCGGGGATGGAGGGTGCGCGAGAGCGGAGGCGGTCAGGCCGGACGCCGGCGGTGCCAGAGCCGCCAGACGCCGTAGACGGCACCCAGCACGGCCAGCACCATCAGCGGGCCGGTGAAGATCATGAAGAGCGTTTGCTTGCGCACCGTTTCCGCCGAGCGGAGCCGTTCGGCCTCGTCGCGGATCGAGGCGAGGTGGCCCAGCACGTCGGCGTAGCCGTACCACCACGCGTAGTCCGGGCTCATGTGGAAGGCGCCCTTGTAGCTCTTGAGCGCCGAGAAGAAGAACATGTCGAAGTAGTCGCGCTCGATGGGCGTGACGTCGTAGTAGAGGCTGGCCGGCGAGTGGAAGGCCAGCCCGCCTGGCAGCTCGACGGCAGTGAAGCGCGGTCCGGACAGGAGCCCGGCCGACACCTGGGCGTGACTGGGCCGGATGAGGCCGTCGCGATAGAGCCCGCTCAGGATGTCGCGGGCCTCGACGACGAGGGCGTCACCGGCCAGCTTGTGGGCGTCCGCCGACTCCAGATACCCACGGGCCTTGTCCTCGGAGTGGCAGGTGAGGCACACCTTGATCATCTCGTTCCGCTTGGCCAAATTCTCGGGTTCGATCGTGATGTCCTTGAGCTCCCCCAGGGCCGCCTGCGTCCCCATGCCCCAGATGATCTTCCGCGTCATGTTGTGGCTGACCGTGCGAGTCCCGTCGTCGCCGACGTAGAGCATGTGGCAGTAGGCGCAGGTCGGCGCGTCCCAGCGGGCCTGCGTCATCGAGGTGTTCCAGTTCCAGTCCTTGCCGCGGGCCACGTAGATCGACCCGTGCTTCGACGACATGTAGGCCTCGTAGTTCGGGTGGTCGGGGCCCATGTGACAGGTGTAGCAGGCCTCCGGCTTGCGGGCTTCTTCCAGGTGGAAGGCGTGCCGGGTGTGGCAGGCGATACAGCCGTTGCGGATGGTCAGGCTCGAGGTGTCGACGTACTTCTTCTCCTCCTCGCTCCAGTACTTGGCGTCGGTGGCGCCGGCCTGAGCGTGGCAGGGATCGCACCCCATCTCCATGACCTTACGCGGCATGTGCTTGTAGTGCGGCACGCCGATGTTGCGTTCCCAGTTGATGCCCAGGTCGCCGGGCCCCGGCCCGTAGGAGTGGCCGGCGTCGAGCACGTGCTCCTTGTAGATCTGCTGGTGACAGGCCCCGCACGTCGTCTCCGGCACCCGGCCTTTGGTCGCCATGATCTCGTCGTGGTCGGTGCCGTGGCAGCCGGCGCAGGTCATCTGCGCCTGCGGGAACGTCACGCGGCGATTCTGCACGCCAGGGCGTCCCATCGCGCTCGTCTCGAACTGCCGGACGATCTCCGGGTTGGTCTTGCGATGGCATTCGGCGCAGGTCTTCTGGTCCAGGACGCCGCGCGGGACGTCCGCGCGGATCTTGGCCGGCGGCGGCGGCACGGCCTGCAGGTACGCGTGAATGTCGCGCACCTCGGCGTCGCTGACCACCTGGGCGGGAAAGGGCGGCATGATCCCCCGCGGCTTCCGGACCTGCTGGATGAAGACGTCGACGCTGAGTTTGCTATTGGCCAGGGTGGGACCGACTCCTCCGCGTCCGCTGGCGCCGTGGCAGCCGAGGCAGCCCCGGCGGATATAAAGATCGGCTCCGGGCTCGGCTGGAGTCTGGGCGAGCGCAGCAGCCGGCCACGCAGCCACCCAGACGACGAACACAAGGAAGACCCTCAGCAGTCTCCTCCGGCGCTGCTTTGAGCCACCTTATCGCACGGGCGGGGGTTTGTCGGCAAGCCCGTTGGGACGGGACGCTCTACTGGCGATGGTTGCCGCGTCCGAGCACGCTCTCCACGGTGGCGATCAGCTGGGAGATGGAGAACGGCTTGGCCAGATAGGCGGCGGCTCCCGCAGCGAGGGCGTCGCGGCGGCCGGCCTTCGACGCGTAGCCGGTGACGACGATGGCCGGCACAGACAGCCGGCTGTCACGGGCTGCCCGGACCAGATCCAGACCGTCGCCGTCGGGCAGCCGGACATCGGCGACCACCAGTCCCACCGACGCCGCCTCCAGCGCCGCCAGCCCGGCCGCGCGGGTCCCCGCCGTGATGACGGCATAGCCGATGCGGTGCAGAATCCGCTCGTAGGTGCCGAGCAGGTCCGCTTCGTCGTCGACGACGAGAACGGCGGGCGCCGTGGCCGGGTTGTCGGCGGTCACAGCTTCGGCCGGGAGGCGGCGCGATCCAGGCGCCGAGCCAGCGCGACGACCTCGGCCACGGCGGTCCAGACCGCCTGCTCATCGGTGTGTAGCGTCAGCTCGGCCTCGGGCGTCGGCTCGTAGACCAGGACGACCTCGGGGGCCGTCCGGACCCGGCCCTGCGCGTGCCGGCTCGACGCGGACAGCGCTGGACACCAGCGCGCCACCCGCTCGCGCGCCATGCAGACGTCCGGGGGACAGAGCAACTGGATTTCCGCGAAGTGATGGATCAACTCCCGGGCGAGCCGGCGCCACTCGCGACGCGGGGCCGTGGCGTCGATGATGACGGGGATGCCGCGGTCGGTGAGGAGCCTGGCGGCCAGGGCCAGCGCGCGGTGGACGATATCTTCCTCCCACGGCAGGCCGGTGCGATCGCCCAGCAGGACCTCATGGACCGACACCGGTTCCAGGACGGCGACGGGAACGTCCAGCGCCGACACCCTTTCGGCCGCGGCGGAGGCCAGCGTCGTCTTGCCGCTGCCGGGCAGCCCTGTGATCCAGATCGCCCACGCCGCCTGGGAATAGCGGCGGCGCGCGGTGATCTCGGGCCCGGTGAGGTTGAGCACGACGGGGACGATCCTGCCGACGGCCGTCGCCACGTCGTCCCGGGCGGTATCGACTACCACCTCGGGGTGGAACGTCGGCTCGTAGGGGACGTCGACGGTGGTCCCGGTGCTTCCGGGTCGTCCTGCGGCTGGGTGGATGTGAGGGGGCACGGCGGCGACCACGGGTCGAGTGCCACGGGCGCGACACACGTCCACCGGGCAGCGCAGCTGCACCTCGGCGAAGTACGGGATGGTCGCCCGGGCCAGGTCCCGCCACGCCCGCCGGTGGGCCGTGGCATCGATGATGACGCCGACACCGGCATTCGTCAGCACCGTGGCCATATACACGAGCGCCCGGTGGACGAGGTCGCGTTCCAGGTCGGTATGAGCCGGGGCCGGCGTCAGGATGGTCTGGACCTCGTCCAGCTCGAGCACCGCCACCGGGCGGCTCCGGGTGGCCAGATGGGCCGCCAGGGCTCGGGCCACGACCGACTTGCCGCTGCCCGGCACGCCGGTGATCCAGATCGCCCAGCTCACGGCCGCGTCACCCGCGGTGGGCCGGTGACGACATCAGCTGCCCGGCTTGGGAGCCGGAACCGACGACGCGGGGCACCATCCGGCCCATGCACTCCTGAACCTCCTCAGCGCCCACGGACGGTGAGGACCGGACAGGATGCAGTCGCCACCACCCGTCCGGCCACGCTGCCCAGGAAGAACTTGGCGAGGGCGCCGCGACCGTGCGTGCCCATCACGATCATGTCGGCGCGCCGGCTCTTGGCGGCGCGCACGATGCGCTCCGCGGGCATGCCTTCCAGGATGAGGCCGGTGGCCCGCACCCCGGCCTGCCGGGCCTTGGCCACCAGCTTGGTCATCTCCTTGTCGGCGTAGGCGCGCTGACGCCGTGTCACGTCGTCCAGCACCTGGGGCGAGACATAGCCGTCGCCGATCATCGGCACGAACGGCACCATGACGTGAAGGATCGTCAGTTGCCCCCGGGCGCTCTTGGCCAGCGCAACCGCCCGCTCGAAAGCCGCTCGCGAAGCGCGCGAAAAATCCGAAGGGTGCAGGATACGGCGGATCGGCTTCACCATGGCTCCTCCTGTGGCGAGTGCGGGTCAATCACTGATGTGGACCTCTTCGCCCGTCAGGGCGTGTTGGTGGCCCATGGTGTCCTCGATCCACAGCCGGCCGTGATCGTCGATACCGAGCACCCGGCCTTCCCAGGCGGCCTCGGGGCCCTGGACCTGGACGCGCCGACCGCCGAGTATCTCGCGGCGCCGCCACGCGGTCAGGATGGCCTCGGACCCCTGCTCGTCCCACTCGGATACCCAGCGCTCGAGGGCATTGAGATAGGCCGCGGCGAAGGCATTACGGTCGATCGCATGCCCCGTGGCCGCGGCCAGGGTGGTGGCGGAGTCGCCCGCCGGGCCCAGCGCGGCGCGCAGGACGGACAGCTCGACGTTGAGGTTGACGCCGACGCCGAAGATCACGTACTCGACCGCGTCGCGGTCCGTCACGCATTCCAGCAGGGTCGCGCCCACCTTCTTGTCGGCGATGAGCACGTCGTTGGGCCACTTGATACTGGGAGTGGCGCCGAACTGCTTGATGGCGTCGTAGAGGGCCAGGCCGGCGATGAGGGAGTAAGCGCCGAGGTCGCCCGCCCTCAGCTCCGGCCGCACCAGGACGGAGGCATAGAGGTTCACCCCGCTCGGCGAGAACCACACGTTCCCGTGGCGGCCCCGACCGGCCGTCTGGCCTTCCGCCAGCACCACCGTACCGGCGCACGCCCCGCCCTGGGCCAGGTTCCTGAGCCTGGCGTTGGTGGAGTCGACTTCCCCGAACAGATAGATGTGGCGCCCCACGGTCGTCGTGGTGCGGCTTCGCCGGATGTCGGCGATGCTGAGCCGGTCGGCGGCGAGGGCAACGGCCCGGCTCACCGATTCGCCTCCTGCGCCGCCTGTGAGCGCACCTGGCTCTCCGTGAGCCGCATGAGGAAGACGGGGATCTGGGCGTGCCGGAGCACCGACTCGGCCACCGACCCGAAGAGCAGCCGACCCAGTCCGCTGCGCCCATGAGTGGTCATCGCGATGAGGTCCGCGTCCACGGCCTGGGCGCAGGCGACGATCTCGGTGACGGGATTGCCGTGGCGCACCTCCAGGCGGGTGCGAACGCCCTTGGCGGCGAGGTCGCCCACGATGGGCTTCAGGTACGCCCGGGCCTCCGCCAGGCGCCCCTCGACGTCCTCGATCTCGACGTAGCGCGAGCTCTCGATCACCTGCGGGGGAACGGGCTCGACGACCCGGAGAAGGACCACTTCCATGTCCAGCGGCCCGGCGATCCGGGTGATGAACGGCAGGATCGCCGCCGACAGGTCGGAGCCGTCGAGCGGTACCAGCGCGCGCTTATACATGGCTCACCTCCCTCATGGCGGCATCGCTAGCCGGCATGTGCAGGGGGGCGGCGGCGTCGCGGATCAGCAGGATCGGCGTACGGGTGCCCCGCAACACCGCTTCGGCCACCGACCCGAAGACCAGCCGCCTGAGACCGCTGCGGCCGTGGGTGGTCATGACGATCATGTCGGCCTTGGCGACCTGGGCGGTCTCGATGATGAACGATGCGGCCGGCCCGTAGCACACCGACGTCTTCACCTCGGCGACGCCCGATCCGGCCAGGCGCGCGCGCACGGCATCGAGATACTCCTCGGCCTCGCGCACCACCTGCACCTGGGCCTCGATCGGGTCGCCGCCCAGGAACGCGAGAGCCTCGGCTGCGCGCAGGAGCAGTAGGGTCGAGTTCGGCGTGCCCGCCAGCAAGTCGACCGCGACGGGCAGGGCTGACTCGGCGAGCGAGGAGCCATCCAGTGGAACCAGGATTCGTTCGGGCTTCATGCCACCTCCCCGGTGCACGTCGGCACCTGCTGCCTGGATGAGCAACGGGGCTGCCATCGCCAAAGGGTCGTAAATTCACGATGTTCGCATTTATCGTCGACGGGCCGACTGGGGTGGTCACGTCCCTGTGGGGCGGCCGCGCCCCGCGCCCTGGGCGCGGTGGCGCTCGAAGATGGGCGGGCTAGCGGATGCCGTGCTTGCTGGCGAGGCGGTGAAAGGTCTTGCGATCGATGCCGGCCGCCTTGGCGGCCGACGAGACGTTGCCGCCATGACGGTCCAGGAGGTCGCGCAGGTAGGCGCCTTCCAGCGTGTGCAGCCATTCCTCCCGCGCCTCCTGCAGCGTACGGCCGGTCGCGGCGCCGGGGGCGACCGCTGGCATGGCTGAGGGCATCGGCATGCCCGCCTCGACGTGGCCGCTCTCCAGCACGTAGCCGGGCAAGTCGCGACGGCGGACGATGGGCTCGTCGGCCAGCGCGCACGCGCGCTCGATGACGTTCTGCAGCTCGCGCACGTTACCGGGCCACGCGTAGGTCTCCAGCGCCGCCTGGGCGTCATCGGCCATGCCGGTGACACGCCCCTGACCGTAGCGCTTGAGGAAGGCGTGAGCCAGCAGGCGGATGTCGCCAGCCCGCTGGCGGAGGGGCGGCAGCTCGATGGCGATCACATTGACGCGGTAGTAGAGCTCCTCCCGGAACTGGCCGGCGGCCACGGCCTCCCGGAGATTGCGGTTGGTGGCTGAGACCACGCGCACGTCGACGTCGATCTGGGCGGTGCCGCCCACCCGCCGGATCTGGCGCTCCTGGACGGCCCGCAGGAGCTTGGACTGGAGCGGCAGCGGCAGGTCGCCGATCTCGTCCAGGAAGAGCGTGCCCCGGCTGGCAGTCTCCATGAGCCCCGGCTTGCTGCGGATGGCCCCGGTGAAGGCGCCCTTCTCGTGGCCGAACAACTCCGACTCCAGCAAGTTCTCGGGCAGCGAAGCGCAATCGACGGGGACGAAGGCCTGCGCCGCGCGCGGGCTGTTGGCGTGGATGGCCCGGGCGATCAGCTCCTTGCCGGTTCCCGACTCGCCGAGGATCAGGATGTTAGCCTCGGAGCGGGCCGCCTTCTTCACGAGCTCGAAGACCTGGGCCATGGCCGGGCTGCGGCCGATGATGTTCTCCAGCCCGAACGCCTCCTGGAGCTGCTCACGCAGGTTGCGATTCTCCACCTGCAGCCGCCGCTGCCGCAGGGCCCGCTCCACGGAGACCTGGAGCTGATCGACCGAGAAGTTCTTCGGCAGGTAATCGAAGGCGCCTTCCTTGATGGCCGCCACCGCGGACTCGATGGTAGCGAACGCCGTGATCACGATGACCGGGAGGGTCGAGTCGATCTCCCGAGCGCGGCGGAGGAGGTCCATGCCGTCCATGCCAGGCATCTTGAGGTCGGTCAACAGCAGATCGGGCCGCTCGGATTCCAGGAGCCCGACCGCCCGCTTGGTATCGGTCGCGGAGAGGCACCGGTAACCGGCGCGCCGCAGGATGCGCGTGCAGTTCTCGACCATGTCGGGTTCGTCATCGACGATCAGAACACGCTCGCCGTTCATGCTCGATTCCCCCGGGGGCTGCTGAGCTCGGGTCCCCGATAGTGTAATCAAAACTCCGCCACGCGCTCGTTGCGATGCTGAGCAGGCTATGAGCGTCCTCCCATCGCCTCGGCGCGTGCTCGGCGTCGGGAGAGTGTCGCTTGCCGGCGGCCGTTCAGGGCGACGGCGATCCTCGGGATGTCCCGTTCGCGCCTCAGGTGAGGCGGCCCGGTCGGCTCCCGCGGCGTCCGATTGGGTCACCTGCGCCCCAGCGATCGAGAGCGACGTGTCGTGCAATGACGCGAATTCGTGGGCCTGAGGTCGTGGCACCCGGCTTGCTGACTTTCACACCCGTGCCGAAACGCATCCTCGTCCCGCTGGATCTGAGCCCCGAAGCCGAGAGCGTGCTCCCCGTGGTGGCGGACGCCGCCCGCGGCTCAGGCGCCACGGTGCGATTCGTCCACGTCGCTCCGGTTCCCGAGAGCGTCGAGGGCGTCGACGGTCGCGTCATCGCGTTCGCCGACCAGGAGACGGCGCGCCTGGAGGCCGAGGGGACCGACTATCTGCGCACGGCGGCCCGCCTGGCCGGCATCGCCGCTGACGCCGTCGTCCGGTTCGGGGAGCCCGCCAGGGAGATCGTGCGGGAGGCGGAGACGTTCGGCGCCGATCTCATCGTCCTGGCGACGCGGCACGGCGGGCCCCTGAGCCGGCTCATCCTGGGCAGCACCTCCGAGCAGATCTGTCGCCGGACCCATGTGCCGGTCCTGGTATATCGGCCGGGGGGGCAGTGAAACAGATCCTCTTCGCGACGGATTTTTCGCCCGGGTCGGAGCAGGCCGCTCGTACGGCGCGCGACTACGCGCGGCAGTTCGGAGGGAGGCTTCACCTGCTGCATGTCGTCTGGCCCGGCGCCGACCCGACGCCTCAGCCCCGGCTGCAGGCGCTGGCGGCGGAACTGGGAGCCGACGTGCCCGTGGTGACCGCGATCGAGTCCGGCATCCCCGTCGCCGACCGCATCGTCGACTACGCCGAGCGCCACGCGATCGACCTGATCGTCGTGGGGACGCACGGGCGCACGGGTTTCAGCCGGGCCCTGATCGGGAGCGTGGCCGAGCGCGTGGTGCGCACCGCGTCCTGCCCGGTGCTGACCGTGCCGTCGCGCTCCCGGCGTGAACCGGCCGAGGCCCAGGCTGCGGCTGCGGAGGCCGTCAGCCCGCAGCACTGTGCCGTGTGCGCCCGGCCGTCCGAGGACCTGATCTGCGAGCCATGCCGAGCCCGCATCCGCGGCGAGGCGCTCGAGCACAAACAGCGGGAGGAGCGGGGGCGATGATCCTCGAGCAGTACTATCTCGGCTGTCTGGCGCACGCGTCCTACCTGATCGCCGACGTAGGGACGAAGACGGCGGCGGTGGTCGATCCGCAGCGCGACGTGGATCAGTACGTGAACGACGCGGCGGCGCGGGGACTGCGCATCCGCCACGTGTTTCTGACGCACTTTCACGCCGACTTTCTGGCCGGGCACCTGGAGCTTCGCGACCGGGTCGGCGCCCGGATCTATCTGGGAGCCCGGGCCCAGGCCGAGTACCCGTTCACTCCGGTCAAGGACGGCGACAGCCTCGAGTTCGGCTCCGTCCGCCTGGAATTCCTGGAAACGCCCGGACACACGCCCGAGGGCGTGTCCATCGTGGTGTACGACCTGGCCAAGGACCGCCAGACTCCCCACGCCGTCCTGACCGGCGACACGCTCTTCATCGGGGACGTCGGCCGGCCCGACCTCATGGCCTCGATGGGTGTGACGGCCGAGGAGCTCGCGAGCATGCTGTACGACTCCCTGCGGAACAAATTGCTCGCGCTCCCGGACACCACGCTGATCTACCCGGCCCACGGGGCGGGGTCGATGTGCGGCAAGAACCTGAGCACCGAGCGGGTGTCGACCATCGGCGTCCAGCGACAGTACAATTACGCCCTCCGCCCGATGAGCCGGGAAGAGTTCATCCGTCTCGTCACCGCGGATCAACCGGAAGCTCCGCAGTATTTTTCGTACGACGCGATTCTCAACCGGAAAGAGCGGCCGACGCTGCAGCGCAGTCTCGAGCGCGCACTGGTGCCGATCAGCCTGGACGAGGTGTTGCGGCGACAGGCCATGGGAAGCCAGATCGTGGACGCCCGCGATCCGGCGGATTTCGCCGGGGCCCATCTGGCCGGGGCCCTGAACATCGGCCTCGGCGGCCGGTATGCCAGCTGGGCGGGGACACTCCTCGACCGGGAGCGCCCCATCGTGATCATCGCGGAGCCCGGACGCGAGCTGGAGGCGGCCCTCCGCCTGGGGCGGATCGGCTTCGATCACGTCGCCGGGTACCTCGAGGGCGGGATGCAGGCCCTCGACGGGCGCCCGGATCTGCTACGTCGAACGGAGCGGGTCACCGCCCTCACGCTGGCCGAGCAGCTGGTGTCCGCCGATCCCCCGGCGGTGGTGGACGTTCGCACCGACGCCGAGTGGCAGGCCAAGCGCATCGCCGGGAGCCGCAACGTCCCTCTGAACCATCTGCGAGCCCGCGCAAGCGAGCTGCCACGAGACCACGCGGTCGTGGTCTATTGTCAAACGGGGTACCGGTCGTCGATCGCCGCGAGTATCCTCGAACAGGAGGGGTTGGCGCGGGTGGTGGACCTGGTCGGCGGATTCACCGCCTGGGACCAGCAGGCGATCTCGACCGAGAAAAGGAGCCCTGCCCATGTATGACGCGATCTTCGTCGCGCCGTGGCCCTGGTGGGTCGCGGGCCCGGCCATCGGCCTCGTGGTGATCCTGCTCGCCTGGACCACCGGCAAGCCCCTGGGCGTGTCCACCGGCTACGGGGCCGTCTGCGCGCTCACGTCGCGGCTGCCCTTCTTCCAGCAGGCCGAGTACGCGGCGCGCTGGCGGATCGCCTTCATCCTGGGCCTGCCCATCGGTGGGCTGCTAGCCGCGGCGCTGGCCGGCGGCTTCGCCCCGACGCTGGGCTTCGGCGCCCTCGACGAGCTGACCCGCGGCTCCCTGGCCCTCAAGGCAGGCGTGCTCTTCGTGGGCGGCCTCCTCATCGGCGCCGGCGCGCGCTGGGCCGGAGGCTGCCCCAGCGGGCACAGCATCGTGGGCATCGCCCAGGGCGCCGTGTCCAGCCTCGTCGCCACCGTGGCGTTCGTGATGAGTGGCGTGGTGGTCTATAACCTGCTGGTCGCACTTCTGGGGGACTGAGCGATGCCGGGCCCCGTGTTCGCCCTCTTCGGTGTCCTCTTCGGATTCGTCCTGTCGCGGGCGCGCGTGACCGACTACGACGTGATCGCCGGAATGTTCCGCCTCGCCGAGTTCCACCTGTACGGCGTCATCGGCTCGGCCATCGCCACGGCGGCCCTGGGCTTCTGGCTGTTGCGTCGCGGCGGCAACCGGACTATCGGGGGCGCCCCCCTTGAGCTGCGCCGCAAGCCATGGCAACGCGGGGCGGTCTGGGGCGGTCTCGTGCTCGGTGCCGGCTGGGCCCTCAGCGGGGCCTGTCCCGGCACGTCGCTCGTGCAGATCGGCGAAGGCAAGATCGTCGCGCTCTTCACCGTCGCCGGCATTTTGCTCGGCACCTACGTGTACGGATGGGTCCGGTCGACGCTGAGAGAGCCGCCGGTGGTCCGACGGGCGCCACTGACGGCGCGGTAGGTGACAGGACGACGCGCAGATGAAGGAGGCGTGAGCTTATGCGTACGGCGACGTTCTATCGGGCCGTCATGGCGGCCAGCGCCGACCGCCGTCCGGCCGAGGTCAAGCGTGTGACGGCGGCGGTCTTCCACGCCCTCAGAGACCGGCTAACCCCGGAGGAGGCCGACCAGCTGGTCGCCCAGCTGCCGCGTGAGCTGCAGGAGGTGTGGCGGGTGGGGGAGCGAGCCGGGAGGAAGCCCGAGAAGCTGCATCGCCCGGCGTTCTATCAGCGGGTGATGAAAGAGGCCCAGCTGGGCTCGATCCGACAAGCGCGGTGGATGACCCTGGCCGTGCTCGGGGCGCTCAAGGAGTCGCTGTCTCCCGGCGAGGCTGAAGACGTTCTCGCCCAGCTCCCCAAGGACCTGAAGGAGCTATGGATCGAGGCCCAGGTCCCGGCGTGAGGCGCTGATGCTCATCAGGGACGTCATGCAGCCCAGGCTCGTCACGGTGACGCCGCAGGCCACGCTGGCCGAGGCCATGCGCCTGGTCGGTGAGCGGGGCATCCGCCACCTCCCCGTGGTCGCCGGGGACGAGCTCGTCGGGATCGTGTCGGACCGCGACCTCAAGCGGGCCATGGCGTCGCCGGCCACCAGCCTGGTGCGGAACGAGCTCGCGTACCTGCTGGCCAGGGTGACAGTGGACGAGATCATGACGCGGGCGGTGATCACGATCAGCCCCAGCTTCGCGGTGGAGGACGCCGCCCGGCTCATGGTCACCGAGAAGATCAGTGCGTTGCCGGTCACGGAGTCGGGGCGCCTCATCGGCATCGTCACCGAGACCGACATTCTGGAGCTCTTCGTACGGGCGCTGGGCGCCAGCGAGCCGTCCAGCCGCGTGGACGTGATGCTGGCGGACGAGCGGTCTGGGCTAGGCGGGATCGTGGACGCCGTGGAGAAGGCGGGGGCCGCGATCTCGAGCATCGTGACCCTGCGTGACCCTAGCGGGCGTCGAGAGGCGATCCTACGCGTCGCCACCATCGATCCCGGCCGCGTGGTCGGCGCGCTGACCGCGGCCGGGCATTCCGTCCGCGACGGTTACCGCCGTCCGAGCTGACCCCGTGAGGCGAGCACGTTCACGGGGTGCCCGTCCGCGGGCGGCCGGCGGCATCCTGTGCCGGAGGCGTGAACACGATCTCGACCACGCCCTGTTCGAGCCGGCTCTGCTCGACGTCGGCGAAACGCCGGATGAGGTCGAGCATGCGCGGGTTGTCGGCCAGCACGTAGGCGACGAAGCGCCGGATCCCTCGGGCGCCGGCCGCCTGGAGCACGGCCTTGAACAGGATGGTTCCCAGTCCTCGATTCTGCCAGCCATCCTGCACGACGAACGCCACCTCGGCGGTATCCTCACGGTCGGTCGGCTCGTAGCGGCCTACGGCCACCAGCTCGGGGCCATGCGGCCCGTCGTGCTCGGCGACGAGCGCCAGGCGACGGCGGTAATCCACGGTGGCCAGGAGCTTCGCCCAGTCGGGCGGCAGGCGCCGCATCACCGTGAAGAAGCGCTGGTACGCCGTGTGCCGGCTGAGGCGGTCGTAGAGCTCGATGAGGCGCGATTGGTCATCGCCGCGGATCGGCCGGAGGCCGACCGGCGTGCCGTCGCGGAGCGTGACGAGACGCTCGAGCTCGCGTGGATAGCCGGCGAGACCCGCCGTGGTCGGAACCATGGCGCGCCCGATTGTCGCAGGGTTTCCGACCCCGCGCCAACCCGAAGGAGGTCGACGACGATGGAGGCGAGCCGGTGACGTGGCGGGCCGGCGCGGCCGCGCTCTGGTTCGTGCTGCTGGCAGCGTCGCGGCCAGCGGCTCAGGACCAGCCGGCGGTCGTGGCCGAAGGCGAGCGGCTGTTCCGCGTCCAGGGCTGCTACGGCTGCCACACCGTGGGCCGGTTCGGCACGCCGATCGGGCCCGATCTCTCCCGCGTCGGCGTCAAATACTCGAAAGACTACCTGGCGCGCTGGCTCACCGATCCCGAAGCCCAGCGTCCCCACGCTCATATGCCGAAGCTCGAGCTCGATCCGGCGGAGGTCGAGGCCCTCGCCGCCTACCTGGCGACGCGACGGTGACGGATCGGGCCCCAGGCAAGGGCTCTCTGGCTGCGTTCTTCGAGCCGCGGAGCGTCGCCGTCGTCGGGGCGTCTCGAAACCCGGCCAAGGTCGGCGGCAGCGTTCTGGCGAATCTGGTGTCGGGACGGTTCGACGGACGCATCATCCCCGTCAACGCGCGGTCCGAGACGGTGCAGGGCCTGCGCGCCGTGCCCTCCATCCTGGACGCCGAGGAGCCGGTCGATCTGGCCGTCATCACGGTGCCGGGCCCCCAGGTGTTGCCGGTCCTGAAGGAGTGCGCGCGGAAGGGCGTCGCCGGGGCCATCGTCATCTCGGCCGGGTTCCGGGAGACGGCCGGGGAGGGGCAAGCGCGAGAAGCGGAGCTGCGCGCCTGGCTTCGGGATCAGCCGATGCGTATCCTCGGCCCGAACTCGCTCGGGTGGATCCGGCCGGCTCGCCGGCTCAACGCGACCTTCGCGCCGGGCATGCCGCCGGCCGGGCGCATCGGCTTCATCTCGCATTCCGGTGCGCTCGCCGTGGCCATCCTCGACTGGTCCCGCGGACGCCGGATGGGATTCTCGCTCTTCGCCAGTCTCGGCAACCAGGCTGACCTGACCGAGACCGACGTGTTGCGCGAAGCCGCCTCGGATGGCGAGACGGGGGTCATCGCCGCGTACCTGGAGGGCGTCGCCGACGGCCGGGCGTTTTTCGAGGCCCTGCGCGAGGCGGCGACGGTGAAGCCGGTGGTGGTGCTCAAGGCCGGTCGGTCGGCCGAGGGGGCGCGCGCCGTGTCGTCCCACACCGGCGCCCTGGCCGGTTCCGACCGGGCCTTCGAGGCGGCGGTGAGGCAGGCGGGTGCCCTGCGGGTGACGCGCATCGAAGAGCTCTTCGACGTGGCCCGGGCGTTGGAGAGCCAACCGCTGCCGCGCGGGCGTCGCCTGCTCATCATGACCAACGGGGGCGGCCTCGGCATCGTGGCCGCGGACGCCGCCCGCGACGTCCGCCTCACCATACCGACGCTGGGGGAAGAGACGCGGCGACGGTTGCGAGCGGTGTTGCCTGCGACGGCCGGGCTGACCAACCCGGTCGATCTGATCGGCGACGCCGACGCCGCCCGCTTCAGCGACGCCCTGCACGCCGTGGGGTCGGCCGATGTCGCCGACACGGCGCTCGTGCTCCTCACGGCCCAGGCCGGAACCGACTCCAGCCAGGTGGCCCGGGCCATCATCGGGGCGACGCGAGGGTGGACGATTCCCGTGGTGGCGGCGTTCGTGGGAGGCGGCAGGGTCGCGCCCGGTGCGGCCGCCCTCGAAGAGGCCGGCATTCCCTGCTACCCGTTTCCCGAGCGGGCAGTCACCGCGCTGGCGGGAATGGCAACGGTGGCCGAGGGCCGGCTGCTCCGTCGCGCCGCCGCGCCCCGGCTGGCTCCGGACCGGGGCGCCGAAGCCCGGCAGGCGCTCCGTCGCGCCGCGGCAGGTGGCCTCGGCCTCCTCGAGCTCACGCCTCTTCTCGAGGGCTACGGTCTTCGTGTCGCGGCCGGGCGAATGGCGACGACCCCGCAGCAGGCGGCGGGGGTGGCGCAGGCCATCGGCTTTCCCGTGGCCGTCAAGATCGTGTCGCCGGATATCGTCCACAAGACCGACGCCGGCGGGATCAGCCTCGATCTCGATTCCGCCGAGAGCGTCGTGCAGGCGACGAGCGCCATGCTGGCCCGCGTCGCCCAGCGCCGGCCCGAGGCCCGCGTGAGCGGCGTTCTGGTCCAGCCCATGGTGCCGGTGGGGCAGGAGCTCCTCGTGGGCGCGGTCCGGGACCCGCAGTTCGGCCCCGTCGTCGTGGTCGGCTTCGGCGGGGTCTACGTGGAAGTGCTGGGCGACACCGCCGCCCGGCTGGCACCGGTGACAGTGGACGAGGCTCGTGGGATGCTTGGCGAGCTCAAGATGGCGCCTGTGCTTGCCGGCGCTCGCGGAAGAGCGCCGGTCGATCTCCCCATGCTCGCGGACGCGATCAGCCGCTTTTCCATGCTGGCGGCGGAGACGCCGGAGCTGTCGGAGGTCGAGATCAACCCGCTCGTGGTTGACGCTCGCGGAGCGGTCGTCGTCGACGCCCGGGCCACGCTGGTCGCCACAACCAGCCCGGCGACGCTGCCCGGCGGCCCCCCGGCGGCGGTGGCGAGGAGAGACTGATGGCGCGAGCGAAGGAATTTCGCGTCGTGGTGGCGACGGACGGGTCGGCGGGCGGACGGGCCGCGGTGGCCGTGGCCGCCACGTTTCCCTGGCCCGCCCGGGCTCGGGTGCTGGGGGTGGTGGCGCGGTCGCGTCCGCCCCTGGCCGCCGAGTGGCCCGGACCGCTGTGGGCCGCGGTCGATGAAAGCCTCGATCGTGTGGCGGTGGCCGCCCGCCGGGTGCTGCGGGGCCGGTGGCCGACCGCCGAGGTCGTCGTGCTCGACAAGCCGCCGGTGGAAGCGATCCTGGCCGAAGCCCGCGGTGCCGCCGTCATCGTGGTCGGCTCCCGCGGCCACGGAGCGCTGGGCCGGCTGGTGCTGGGCAGCGTCTCGCGGGACGTCGTGCGCAAGGCCGCCTGCTCCACGCTCGTCGTCAAGGGACAGCCGGAAGTCGTGCGCCGCATGGTCGTGGGCATCGATGGTTCGGCCAACGCGCGGAGAGCGGTCGACTTCGTGGCCAGGCTGCCGGCGCCCCGCGGCGGTCAGGTGATGCTCGTGCGCGCGTTGGAACCCCTGCGCATCGGCTCCCTCGGACTGATGCCGGCGGGTGTGCGAAGTGTCCTGGCCGGCCAGCTGGCGGCCGACCGCGAGGCCCAGACGCGGACGGCCCGCCGGGAGCTCGCGGCCGCCAGCGCCGTGCTCAAGCGAGCGGGCTGGAGCGTCCGCAGCGCGATTCGATGGGGAATTCCGATCGACGAGTTGCTGGCGGCCTGCCGCACCGGCGATGCCCACGTCCTCGTGGTGGGGGCCCGGGGCACCGGCGGCGTCGCCCGTATGCTGCTGGGCAGCGCCGCCGAGGGCGCGCTCTCTCGTTCGCGCATTCCCGTGCTGATCGTGCGCTAGGCGCTCACCAGGCGTGGCGGGCGGGCTCGGGCCCGTCCGCCGTGGGGGCCAGGGCCGTGTCCGGCCCGATGAAGGCGAGGCTGTCCCAGTGGGGCATCTCGCGCACGACCGCCGCATAGGACGAGGTCCGGATCTTCTGGTCGAACTCCTGACGGCCCGCCGCGATGAAGCTCTGGCCATCGAGCACGACGTCGAAGATTCTCCAGCGGCCGTCCTGCAGGCGAAGCCGGAACTCGATGGCGGCGGTCATGCGCAGAGTGCCGATCTTCCATTTGACCGTGGCGTGATTGCCGTCGATCACGTCGGTCGAACGCAGGACGCTGACCCACCGACTGTGACGCACGTGCGGGACGTACAGGCGCTCGAGCAGATCGGTGAAGTGGCGAACGAACTCCGCGCGTTCAGCGGGCGTCCGGGCCGCCCAGTGGCACCACAGCACGCCTCGCGCCATGTGCTCGACGTCGAAGACGCCGGTGGAGAGATTGCGAAGCTCGTAGCGGACAACTCCGGGTATCGTGCTCGACGAACCGGAGACGGACTCGGCGGTGATCAGCAACGCGTTGACGCGATTGAGCGCCGTGCGAACCACTTCACCGGGCGCCTGCGGTGCGGCGATGAGCGCGGAGCTGACCGCTCGCCATGCCCCTCGTGCTTTCGTGCGCAGGTTGGTCATCATGCTCGGACCCGGGTGCCAGCAACGTGCCAAGGATGGCGGGGCGAGGAGAACTAATACCTTGTGGTGGGCGCGCCCGTACGACGCTGTCCCGGCGCTGACACCTGGGCTGCCACGGTGACATCCCTGACGGCGGCTGATTATTGTCCAGTCTCGCGGGACGCGCCGCCGCCGTCGCCGGCGTCCTCAGTGCGGCAGCACAGGCACCGAGGAGGTGAACACCAGGTACGCGCGGGCCACCAGGCCCAGGAAATAGAGAGAATCGGGAAGCCAGGCCTCGCGGATCGCGTAGGTGCCGACCACGAGCACGCCCATGACGACCGGCAGCGAGATGAATTCCGGCAAGCGCAGCTGATAGAGGAATCCGCCGACGACTTTGATCATGAAGGTCAGCAGCAATGCCGCCACGATGAGGACCACCGGCGTGACGATGACGAAGGAGATCAGAACGATGAGCGCCTCGGCGCCACCGCCCTCGTCGTCGAAGGCGGCCCGCACCCCGGGCTGGCCGGCCAGCCACCAGATCTGATCCCGCACCGTCTGGCTGGTGTGGGCCCACCAGCCGGCGACCATGACGAGGACGAGCACGGACAGCAGCCAGAGCTTGCCACGCCTGCGCATGACGACTCCCTGAGCAAAGCCGATACCATGCGCGGACCCGCGGGGATAACTCATTGCCAGCAAAGGCCTCGTGGATCGCGCGGTCGCGCGATGCGGCCGAATGGACTCAGCCCAGTTGGGCACGGTGTGACGTAAATCGTCACCGGCGGCCCGCGGGCGAGCAGGATCGCGCCGCGATTTCTTGCGGCGGCGGCGAAGCCTTTCGAGAATGGCGACATGCCGACAGCGCGAATGCTGGCGCGACGCCGCCTCGGGCCGCTGTGCCTGGTGGCCGCGCTCGCTGCGTGCGCCACGCCGGTGCGCACGCGTCCCGTCCCCGTTGCCGTCGGCAACGAGGAGTCCGGGCTGGCGTCCTGGTATGGCCATCCCTTCCACGGCCGGCGGACGGCGAGCGGGGAGGTCTACGACATGCGTCGCATGACCGCCGCGCACCGCACCATGCCGTTCGGGACCTGGGTGCGCGTGACCAACCTCGACACGGGGCGATCGGTCGACGTCCGCATCAACGACCGGGGGCCGTTCAAGAGGGGACGCATCATCGATGTGTCCTACGCGGCCGCGCGCGTCCTGGGGGCGGTAAGTCGGGGAGTCATTCCCGTGCGCGTGCGGGTGATCGCGCTTTCCGACGAACGGGTGGGGGAGCGCTAGCCTGGAAAATTCGCGAAAGATGAAAGAGAAGAGCCACCGAGCCCCTCGAAGGTGCTATAGAAGCGGTGTTCAGGCGTTTCTATGCACAAGTGCGAGGAGGCTCGATGGCCACACCCTGTATAGCGCAAGTCACCTTCCAGGGCGAGGGATTCGTAAGGCCGGTCGTCGCCCGCTTCGACACGCCTCACGCCAGTTCCGATGGCGGCGCCATCCTGCTCAAGAGCGTCGATACCCACCTGGGCCTGACCAAGCGGTTGGCTGGCTGTCTGGTCGACGAGCGCCAGCCCGGCAAGATCCGGCATCAGACTATCGAGCTGATTCGCCAGCGCGTGTTCGGGCTGGCCTGTGGCTACGCCGACTGCAACGACGCCGCCCGGCGGGCCGACGACGCCATCCACAAACTGCTGGTCGAGCGCGATCCCCTCGCCGGGCTCGCGCTGGCCTCGCAGCCGACGCTGTCGCGGTTCGAGAACGCCGTCGGGTGGCCGGAATTGCGCGACATGGCGCACGCGCTGGCCGACACCGTGATCGCGCAGCAGCAGCGGCGGCTCAAGGGGCGCGCCGCCCGGATCACGATCGACCTCGATCCCACCGACGACCCGACCCACGGCCAGCAGGAGTTCACCTTCTTCAATGGCCACTACGACACCTGGTGCTACCTGCCCGTGGTGGCCACCGTGACCTTCAACGAGGAGGCCGAGCAGTTCGCGGTGGCGGCGGTGCTGCGGCCGGGCAATGCGCCCGCCGGGCGTGGCGCCCGCGGGATCTTGCGCCGCTTGCTGGCCAAGTTGCGGACGGCCTTTCCGACGGCCACGTTCCGGGTGCGCTTGGACGGCGGCTTTGCCAGCCCCAAACTGTTCGCGTTCCTGGAGCGCGAGCAGGTCGAGTACGTCGTGGCGATGGCCAGCAATCCTCGGCTCGCGACGCGCGCCCGCCGGCTGATGGGCAAGGCCCGCGTGCGCTCGCGCCAGACGGGCCAGACCGCCCATCTGTACGGCGAGACGCGGTACGCCGCGGAGAAATGGACCCACAAGCGGCGCGTGATTATCAAGGCCGAGGTCGTCCGCCATCCGGGCCGCGCCCCCAAGAACAACCCGCGCTTCGTCGTTACCAACCTCGCCGACCCCCCTCAGGCGGTTTACGAGTTCTACTGCGGACGGGGCGACGTGGAGAACCGGCTCAAGGAGCTGCATCACGGGCTGGAGATGGACCGAACCAGTTGCTCGCGCTTTCTGGCCAACCAGTTCCGCGTGCTGCTCACGCTGGCCGCCTACATCTTGCTCCAGGACCTGCGCCGTCGGGCGGCCACGACCACCTGTGCCGACGCCCAGGTCACCACGCTGCGCGAGCGGCTGATCAAACTGGCGGTGTGGGTCGAGCGTTCGGTGCGGCGGATCGTGCTGCACCTGCCCACGACGTTTCCCTGGCTCTCGACGTGGCGCCAGATCGCCCGCGCCGTCGGCGCGACCTTGTAGCGAGCGCCCGCCAGTACCCGACACGCCCGACCCCGACCGGTGCCTCTCCGGCCACCTCTCTGCAGCGTCTCGCACAAGGCCGCGCGGTGGCACTGCGCTTCGCGGTGGCCGAATCGTCGCTCCGAAATCATCTCTCGGCCCCAGAAGCTGGTCACTACGGCCGCTCTTGGGCCCGGCGAACATCATTGCGGTGCACCTTCATGCATAGGTCAGGCTAGGGCTGGCCGAGCAGCGTGTCGATCTGCGCCAGTAGCTCTCGCGTCTCGAACGGCTTGAGGTGCAGGCCTCGCACGCCCAGGTGCTTCGCGGTGTGCGGGTTGATGACGTTGGCCAGCCCGGAGACCACGATCACCGGAATTTCGGCGGCCGCCGGCTTCTTGCGGAGATTGAAGAGGAACTGGATGCCGTCGAGCTCCTTGGGCGGCATGACGACGTCGAGCACGATGAGGGCCGGGTGCAGCCGGTCCACGACGTCGAGCGCCTGAGATGCCCGCGGTACCCCGGTCACCTCGTAACCGTGGCTCTCGATCGCGAGCACCAGCAGCTCGAGAAGTGTGGGCTCATCCTCGATGACCAGGACGTGTGGCATCACAGAGGCCAGGCAAGCAACAGGCTTGCCGGGCCAGCGTCGGTAGACAAAACGCGCAGTTATGGCCCTCGAGGGTCGAGGGCGAAAGGGAGCTTCTCCCACTCTGGCGCGCCAGATTGGCTGGAGTATCCTACCCGCCGCCGGCCACTCCGGCGAAGGGGGTCACGAGTCATGGCGGTCACACGGAGCTACATCGATCTCGCCAGGGACCGATCACGCGGCATCGACGCCTTGCGGGGGAGCAGCGTGCCGGCGGTCTTCTCGGACGCCGTGCGGGTGGAGCTGCCCGGCTGCTCGCTGATCTTCATTTCCGGCAAGGTGGCCACCGACGCGGAGGGCCGCGTGGTCGGCCGGACCATGAAGGAGCAGACACGTCAGGTTCTCGACAACATCAAGGCCGTGCTGGAGCAGGAGGGCGGTAGCTTCGACGACGTGGTGCGTGTTCGCGTCTACGTGACGCAGCTCGACCAGCAGTCCCTGCGCGACATCCACGAGGTCCGCGCCGGCTATTTCCGTGAGGGGCGTTACCCGGCCAGCACCCTGGTACGCGTCGATCAGCTCGTGCGCGACGGCGCCCTCATCGAGATCGACGCCGACGCCGTGCTGGCGAGCCGCTGACCTGCTCGGGCGTCCCGCCTGGGGTCCGGCCAGGACATATTCGGGCAAGACTGCCCGCACCGGGGTTACCCTATAGCCGTAACACTATGAAAATCCAGCGCAGCGCTCTGGCATGGATGTTGCGGTCCCCAAAGGGCCGGGAGGGACGTTCTCCCGGAAAGAGGATCGCGATGCGCTGGGGGATTGCCGCCGTGGTGGTGGGCTTCGGTGTGATGGCTCTGCCGGGCTTGGCGTCCGCGCAAGGGGTCGAGATCAAGGCGCCGGCGCCCACGCAGCGGGCCCCCGAGCCGATCGTGATCCCGCCGGGCGATCACGGTGAGGTGACCCGTCCCAGCGATGCCGATTACTACCCGAATCCCCCGAAAGTCCGGCACGAGCCGGCCTTCATCGGGCCGCTGTCGGTGAAGAGCCCCGAGACCTCGCGCCGGGCCGGCCTGGCCGGTTGGACCGCCCCCAGCGCGCCGGTGGGGCCCGCGCAGATCAGCCGCGAGGTCAGCGGCTGGTTCGCCTTCGGCTTGGCGTTCGAGCTGGGCGGTCCCCCTGGCGAGACCGAGGAGCGTCCCTGAGGATGACGCGCCCCTGATGCCGCTCCTCAAGGGCAATCTGCACGCCCATACCACCTTCTCGGACGGTCTGCTGTCGCCGCACCACCTGGTAGAGGAATACGAGCGGCTGGGCTACGACTTTCTCGCCATCACCGACCACGACGACCTGATCGGTGCAGCGTACTGGCAGGCGCTCGAGCGGCTGGCGCCCGGGCTGCTGCTCTTTCACGGCGTGGAGCTCAGCTACACCGCCTTCCCGCAGCACGTGGGGAAGGTTCTGGGCGATCGCGAGACGCTCTACGTGCTGAATCATCCGGCGCGCTACAAGCTATCGCTGGAGGAGACGCTCCGGCGGATGGAGGTCATCCGGGCCGACGGCCTGCACCTCGAGGCCATCGAGGTCACCGACACCGGGCTCTATCGGCCCGTCTACCACACGGATGAGATCCCGCTGGTCAAGCTCGCCACCGACGACGCTCATAAGCCCGTGCACTTCGGACGGGCCTGGATCGAAGTCGAAGCCATTCGAGAGCGCGACGCGATCATCCGGGCCATCCGGGCTGGCGACTTCCAGCTGGGCTTCCGGCAGGCCGAGCTCCCGAGCTAGCCCGAGCGCGCGCCGGCCGGGGCGCCTGTGATAGCCTTGGCCCGCCAACAGGCGGGAGCCACGGATGCGGACGATCCAGATCGGTCACAGCCCGGACGCCGATGACGCCTTCATGTTCTATGGCCTCACCGCCGGGAAGGTGGCGATCCCCGGCGTTCAGATCGAGCACGTGCTGGCGGACATCGAGTCGCTGAACCGGCGCGCTCGCTCCTCCGAGCTGGAGGTCACCGCGATCTCCGCCGCCGCCTACACCCTCGTCGCCGATCGCTACCGACTCATGGAGGCCGGCGCCTCCATGGGCAAAGGGTACGGGCCGATCCTGGTCGCGCGCGAACCGGTCGCGCGCGAACGCCTCGCCGACCGCGTCGTGGCCATTCCCGGCAGCCACACCACGGCTTCCTTGCTGCTCCGACTCTACCTGCCCGAGGAGCCGCCTCTCATCGAAGTGGCCTTCGACAAGATCCCCGACGCCGTGCTGGAAGGGCAGGCCGACCTCGGGCTGCTCATCCACGAGGGGCAGATCACCCATGAGACGATGGGGCTGGTGAAGGTCATGGACTTCGGCGAGGCCTGGCAGCGGGACACCGGGCTGCCGTTGCCGCTGGGCGTGAACGTGATGCGACGCGATCTCGGGGAGGCGCTGCACCAGGCCATCTCGCGTGGGCTGCGCGAATCCATCGCCTGGGCACACGCCAACGTCGACGAGGCGCTGGCCTACGCCATGCGTTACGCGCGCGGCATCGACAAGGAGACCTGCAGGCGCTTCGTGCTGATGTACGTCAACGACTACACGGTCACGCTGGGCGCCGAGGGCCGGGCCGCCCTGGAGCGGCTGTACGTGATGGCGCATCAACGGGGCTTGATCCCCGCCGTGCCCCCGCTGGATCCCGTCTAGCCACCTCGACCAGCCTGCCTACCAGGCCCGGACGACGTCGTAGGTCGTGGTGCGCTGGACGGGGGTGAATCCGGCCTCCCGGATCAGCGTGGTGATCTCCTCGACGGTGATCGTGTTCACGTAGTCGGCGGCCTTGTGGACGTTCTCCTCGAACAGCGTGCCCCCCCAGTCGTCGGCGCCGAAATGCAGCGCGATCTGGCCCGTCCGCTTGCCCTCGGAGAACCACGAGGCCTGGATGTGGTCGACGTTGTCCAGGTAGAGCCGGGACACGGCCAGCATCCTCAGGTAGGCGTTGGGGCCCTGGTACTGCTTGATCCACTTCTCCAGCAGCGTGTTCCCCGGCTTGAACGACCACGGTACGAAGGCGGTGAAGCCTCGGTGCCGATCTTGAAGATCGCGAATGGCGTCGAGGTGATCCAGGATGTCGTCCGGCTCCTCGACGTGGCCGTACATCATGGTGGCCGTGGACCTGAAGCCGCGCCGGTGCGCTTGTCGGTGCACGTCGAGCCAGGCGCCCGGACCGCCCTTCTTGGGCGCGATGCGGCGGCGGACCCGTTCGGAGAGCACCTCGGCGCCGCCGCCCGGAATCGTCCGCTGGCCCGCGGCCCACAGCCGATCCAGGACGTCCTCGATCGAGAGCCCGGCGACCTGGGCCATGGTCTGGATCTCGGAGGCGGTGAAGAAGTGCGGGGTGATGTCGGGAAAGCGGCGCCGGGTTTCTCGCACGAGGGTCAGGTAGTACTCGAGCGTCAGGGCCGGGTTGTGCCCTCCCTGCAGCAGCACCGTGGTGGCGCCCCGGGCCGCCGCCGCCTCGATCTTGCCGAGCACCTCGTCCACCGACAGCGTGTAGGCCTCGGGATCGCCGGGCTTCCGGTAGAATGCGCAGAACTGGCAGTCGGTGACGCACACGTTGGTGTAGTTGGGGTTGGAGTCGATCACGAAGGTGACGGCCCGCTCGGGCAGGCGGGCCCGCCGGACCTCGTCGGCCAGCTCCCCGGCCTCGAGTAGCGGCGCCCGGGTGAGCAGCCAGCGGCCCTCCTCCCGATCCAGACGCTTTCCCTGGAGCGCCTTGTCGCGAATCCGTTCGGGCGTCGGCTCCACGCGTCGTCTCCGTTCAGCGTGCCGGCGTCCGGGCCCCGGCGTGATCCCGCGCGGCCTGGTGGTCGGGGAACGTGCGGCTCAATTCCAGATCTGGACGACGTTGTAGAGCGCGTCGCGCTCGACCGCGGTCTTGCCGGCGTCGTGGATCATCCGCAGCAGGTGCTCGCGGGCCAGTCCGGCCGGGGTCTGGGCCCCGGCCATGTGCTGGATACGCTCGTCTTCCAGCGTGCCGTTGACATCGTCGGCCCCGAAATGCAGCGCGACCGACGTGGTGTCTTCGCCGAGGACGACCCAGTAGGCCTCGACGTGCGGGAAGTTGTCCAGCAGCAGCCGGGCGGCGGCGATGGTGCGCAGGCTGTCCGTGGGCGGCGTCTGCCGCGGCCGCAGCCGGGTCGTCCCGACCTGGTAGGCGAGGGGAACGAAGGTGAGGAAGCCGCCCGAGGCGTCCTGCTGCTCGCGGAGCCGGAGCAGATGGTCCACGCGCTCGGCCATCGTCTCCACGTGGCCGTAGAGCATAGTGGCGTTGGTGGGGATGCCCAGCGCGTGGGCGATGCCGTGGATCTCGCACCACCGGTCGGCGTCGGCCTTGCCGGTGTAGCGAAGCGCGCGGGCCAGGCGTGGTGAGAAGATCTCGGCGCCGCCGCCAGGCATGGACATGAGCCCTGCCGCCTTGAGCCGAGTCAGCGTCTCCTTGGGCTCGAGCTTCCAGCGCCGCCAGAAGTAGTCGATCTCGGCGGCCGTGAAGGCCTTGATCTGCACGCCGGGATGGGCCGCGTGGATGCCGCCGATCATGCGCTCGTAGTACTCGAAGGGCCAGTCCGGGTGATGGCCGCCCACGATGTGCACCTCGCGGACTCCTTCGCGGACCATGGCCACCATGTCCTCGATGGTGTGCTCGTAGGCGCCGGCCGCGCCTTTCTTGCGGGCGAAGTCACAGAAGGCGCAGGACAGCACGCACACGTTGGTCGGGGTGATGTGGCGGTTGATGACGAAGTAAACGCGATCGCCCTCGCGCTGGGCTTTGGCCCAATCGGCGAGGCGCCCCACCCCGAGCAGGTCGTCCGTCTCGAACAGCGTCAGGCCGTCCTCACGGCCCAGACGCTCGCCGCGGCTGAGCTTCTCCCACAGCGGCTGCAGGCGCGGATCCGCGAAGCGCACGCCACGCTCCTCCTCTCGAGCGGTCGGTCGCTGTGACTCTAGCGAGCGGGCTCCCCGAGTGTCAAGGAATGCCCCGGTGAACGTCGGCGCGGCGGCTGCCGGCGTCAATCGCCGAACAACCACTGGGGAAACCAGAGCGCGATCTGGGGGAACAGGATGACGAGCGCCAGGGCGATGAGCTGGATGACCATGAAGTCGGCCATGCCCCGATAGATCAGGCGCAGGTCCCACTGGGGCACGACTTGCTTGAGGTAGTAGGCCGACATCGCCACCGGGGGCGACAGGTACGCGGTCTGTAGATTCACGGCGAGCAGCGCGCCGAACCAGACGGGGTCGTACTTCAGCCCCTGGATCACCGGGTAGAAGATGGGCAGGAAGACCAGGATGATGGCCGGCCACTCGAAGGGCCAGCCCAGGACGAAGATCAGCCCCATGACGATGAGGAGCATGGCGAACGGCGGGACGGGCATGCCGATCAGGGTTTTGGTGATGACGCCGGCCGAGCCGAGGCGGGCGAACACCGCGCCGAAGACATTGGAGGCGACGGCCAGCAGCAGGACCATGCTCGACGTGGCGAGCGTGTTGAAGGCCGCGGTCCTGAGCCCGGGCAGGGTGAGGCGGCGGTAGAGCGCGGCCAGGATGAGGGCGCCGGTGGCGCCGACCGAGGCCGCCTCGGTCGGGGTGGCCAGGCCGCCGAGGATGCTGCCCAGGGTGGCCGCGATGAGCAGGGCCAGCGGCAGGGTGCCGATGACCACCTCGCGGATAATCTCGACGGTCGAGACTCGCTCGTTCAAAGGCACGGGCGGCCCCACGCGCGTGTCCGTGTAACTGCGGACGAGACAGTAAGCGATGTACAACGAGGCCAGCAGGAGCCCCGGCCCGAGAGCGGCGGCATAGAGCTTGGCCACGGAGACGCCCATGACGGGCCCCATGACGATCAGCATGACGCTGGGCGGGACGAGGATGCCCAGAGTGCCGCCGGCGGCGATGGCGCCGGCCGACAGCCGCGGGCTGTAGCCGCTCTTCATCATGACCGGCGCCGCCATGATCCCGAGCACGGTCACTGCGGCTCCCACGATGCCGGTGGCCATGGCGAACACCGTCGCGGTAAGGATCACGCCCAGGTAAAGCGAACCGCGGAGCGGGGCGAAGGCCAGGCGGAAGGCCCGGAACAGGCGCTCCATCAGGCCGGCTTGCTCGGTGACGTAGCCCATGAAGATGAAGAGCGGGACGGCGGCCAGCACCTCCTCCTTCATGAGCCCGATGGTCTGGAAGTAGCTGAGGTCGAACACCCGGGCGCCCAGGCCGATCCAGCCGAAGGTCAAGGCCAGGAACAGCAGCGTGAAGGCGATGGGGAAGCCGATGAAGATCACGAGGATCATCACGGCCAGCATGACCAGGCCGAGGATCTCGTGGCCGGTCAAACCTGGATGGCCTCGGTCTTGACCAGGACCCGGCCGGTCAGAGCGGCGTAGAGGCTCTTGAGGAATTCCGAGACCCCCTGGATCATCAGGAGCAGTGCCGCCAGCGGCACGGAGGCTTTGAATGGCCACAGGATGGGCCGCCACGCCGTCTGCTCCGAAAGCTCGCCGATCTCCCACGAATAGATGGCGTCGTCGATGCTGGAGGCGAAGTACATCACCATCGCCGGGAAGAAGAAGACCAGATAGGCGGTGGCGTCGATGACGCCTTTCTTGCGAGTCGAGTACTTCTCGTAGAAGAAATCGGTGCGGACGTGCGCGCCCTTGACCAGGGCGTAGGCGGCCCCGAGCATGAAGTGGCTGCCGTACAGCATGTAGGAGAGGTCGTAGGCCCAGAGGGTGGGGGCGTTGAACCCGTACCGGGCGACGACTTCGTAGGCGAGCCCGAAGGCCAGGGGCAGGATCATCCACGCGAAGAGCTTGCCACTCCACTCGCTGAAGGCGTCGATGGTCCGGATGACCCGGACGAATCCGGGGGGCCCCTGTCTCATGGGCCGGGCGGCCTCCTGACGACTCCTGGCTCGAGCCGAGAAAAGCGAGGGGCTAGCGGCCGGCTAGCCCCTCGCACGCGATGGCGCCCGCCCGTTGCTACTTCTTGCCGACCGGCTTGGCCGCCGGCGCGGCGGCCTTCTTGACCGGCCAGTAGTGATTGGCGGCAAAGTCGTAGGGCGGGAACAGGAACCGCTTGGCGGGGACGACCACTCCCGCGTACTGGCGCTGAGATTCCAGGACCTTCTTGAAGAACGGGTCTTTTTCCGCCTCCCGCGCCGCGATCCTGTCCCAGGTCTTGAGGAACTCGACCAGGATGTCGGGGGGAGTCTTCAACACCTGTACCTTGTGCTTTTCCACGAATTCCTTGAGGGCGTCGGCGTTCTGCCGTTGCCACTTCGCGTACCAGAGGATGAGGGCCTCTGTCGTCGCCGACTTGATGATCTCCTGGTGTTGCGGCGACAGGCTCTTCCAGATGTCGCCGTTGATCAGGATCTCGCCCACCGTCACCGGCTCGTGCATTCCGGGGGTGTAGTGGTATTTCCAGATGTTGTGGAACCCCAGGCGGAGATCCTCGATGCCGCCCACCCACTCCGCGCAGTCGATGACGCCCCGCTCGGCCGCGGGCAGGATCTCGCCTCCGGGCAGGTTCACCACGCGCATGCCCATCTCCGTGTAGATCTCGGCCGAGATGCCGGTCTGGCGGCACTTCATGCCCTTGAAGTCGGCAAAGTTCTTGATGGGCCGCTTGAACCAGCCGAGTGCCTGGGGGCCGGTGGGAAACGCCGGCAGCGGGATCACGTTGAGCTTGAGCACGTCCCGATAGAACTGCTGGTACAGCTCCAGGCCGCCCCCCTGGTACATCCAGCCGAGGTAGTCGACGACGTCCATCCCGAAGTTGCCGCCGGGGCCGCCGGTGAACAGCACCGCCGTCTTGTTCTTGCCGACCCAGTAGTACGCCACCGTGTGGGCCCCGTCGATGACCTTCTTGCTGGTGGCGTCGAGGACCTCGAAGGCGGGGACGACCGTTCCCGCGGGCATGGGCTCGATCTTGAGCTGCCCGTTGGAGAGCTTCGCCACCCGCTCGGCGAAGAACTGGAGGTGCTCGTAGATCGTCAGCGAGGCCGGCCAGCTGGCCTGGATCTTCAGCACGGTGGGAGCCTGGGCGGTAGCCGGCGGGGGCGCCGGTCCGTCGGCGACCAGGCCGGCGATCGCCGCCAGGACCGTCAAGACTACGAAAACCGCCGGGCGGGGAATCGACAGGCGTTGCCTCATGGGAGCACCTCCACGGAGTGTCGGAGCGATCATGCGCCGAGTCGGCAGGCTCGCCGCCGACGCGGCGGAGTGTAGGCGACCGCTCGAAGCAAAGTCAAGGCGGCCGGGCGATCCGGCTCGCTGCGCTGTGGTATCCTACGCCGGCATGGCGGCGGCCCGCAGGTACTTCGACGACATCGCGGTCGGCGAGGCGTACGAGTCGCCGGGACGGACCGTCACCGAGACCGACATCGTTCTCTTCGCCGGGCTGTCGGGCGATTACAACATCCTCCACACCGATGCCGAATTCATGAAGCAATCCATCTTCGGTGAGCGCATCGCCCACGGGCTGCTGGGGCTGGCCATCCAGGCCGGGCTCTTCACCCGCGCCACCCCCGCCTACGCCACGCTGGCCTTCGTGGGATTGCGCTGGAAGTTCAAGAACCCCATCAAGATCGGCGACACGATTCGTGTCGTCGCCAGAGTCGTCGCCAAGAAGGAGACGTCCAAGCCCGACCGGGGCCTCGTCACGCTGGAGCGCAGGGTCCTGAATCAGCGGGGCGAGGTGGTGCAAGAGGGCGAGACGGACCTCATGGTCGAACGCCGGTCCTCGCCCAAGTCCTGACGGCCCGCCCGATGACGGGGCCGGCCCGCTGGTACTTCGAGGACGTGAAGGTGCACGACATCCAGGAGACTCCGGCCATGACCCTCACCGAGGCTCACGTGGCGCTCTACGCCGGCGTCGCTCAAGAACCCGTCACCGATCCGCACACGGTGCCGGCCTTCCTCCCCTTGTGCCTGACGACCGGGCTGGGCTGGCGCTTGACCCAGCCGCCCCTGGCGGTGCTCGCGTTCCTCAGCGTCGAGTGGGAAATCGTCGCGCCGCTGCAGGTGGGCGACACCATCCACAGCCGAGCGAAGACGGCCCTCAAGCGCTCGATGCGCGAGGGCGGCGTGGTGGTGGAAGACCGCGAGGTGATCAATCAGCGCGGAGAGGTCGTCCAGAAAGGGCGCTTCACGTTCCTGGTAGCCAAGCGGCCCGCGACCTGACGCGCGCCGTGCTAGACTGACCGCCGCCAACACCGCCGAGGGAGGCCCGTCGTGATGACCTTCGATCCGCGCCACAACAGCCGCACGCTCCTGGACGGCGCTGACCGCGCCGCCGCCCGCTCGTACTTCAAGGCCATCGGCTTCACCGACGAGGACCTGACCCGGCCGCTGGTGGGCGTGGCCCACTGCTGGATCGAGATCACGCCGTGCAACTGGAACCACCGGAAGCTCGCCGAGAAGGTGAAGGAAGGGATCCGGGCGGCGGGCGGGACTCCCATCGAGTTCAACACCATCTCCGTCACCGACGGCATCTCGATGGGGACCGAGGGCATGAAGGCGTCGCTCATCAGCCGCGACATCATCGCCGACTCCGTCGAGCTGGTCGTGCGCGGCCACCTCCTGGACGCGTTCGTGGGGATTTCGGGCTGCGACAAGACCATCCCCGCCATGGTGATGGCGATGGCCCGCCTGAACCTGCCCAGCGTGATGCTGTACGGAGGATCGATCCTCTACGGCGAGTACAAGGGCAAGCGGCTGACGGTGCAGGACGTGTTCGAGGCGATCGGGGCCCACAACGCGGGCCGCATCGATGCCCGCGAGCTGCGCGAGATCGAAAGCCGGGCCTGCCCGGGCGCCGGGGCCTGCGGCGGACAGTTCACCGCGAACACCATGGCCACCGCCTTCGAGATGCTCGGCGTGTCGCCCATGGGCTTCAACGACGTGCCCGCCGTGGATCCGCAGAAGGACGAGGTCGCCTTCCAGACGGGGCGGCTGGTCATGGATCTGCTCCGGCAGGGGCCGCTGCCCAGGCAGATCATCACCCGCAAGGCCCTGCACAACGCCATCGCCGGCGTCATGGCGACCGGCGGCTCCACCAACGCCGTGCTCCACCTGTTGGCCATCGCCCGCGAGGCCGGCGTCAAGCTCACGATCGACGAGTTCGATCAGGTGTCCCGCAAGACCCCGCTGCTGGCCGACATGAAGCCCTGGGGCGCCTACACGGCGCCCGAGATGCACGCGGCGGGCGGCATGGCGGTGGTGGCCAAGCGGCTGCTGGAGGCCGGCCTCCTGCACGACAAGGAGATGACTGTCACCGGCAAGACTATCGGCGACGAAGCGCGGGCGGCGCGCGAGACGCCCGGCCAGAAGGTGATCCACCCCTTGCGCGATCCACTCAAGGGCTACGGCGGCCTGGCCATCCTGCGCGGTAACCTGGCCCCGGCGGGCTGCGTGGCCAAGGTCTCGGGTCAGACACGCGAGCTGCACCGCGGTCCGGCCCGGGTCTTCGATCGCGAAGAGGATGCGTTCGCGGCAGTGAAGGCCGGAAAGATCAAGGCCAACGACGTGGTGGTCATCCGCTATGAGGGACCCCGCGGCGGGCCGGGGATGCGGGAGATGCTGCACGTCACCGGGGCCATCCAGGGGGCCGGGCTCGGGCAGACGGTGGCCTTGATGACGGACGGCCGCTTCTCCGGTGCCACTCACGGCTTCATGATCGGCCACGTCGCCCCCGAAGCCGCCGAAGGCGGGCCCATCGCCGCCCTCCGCAATGGCGACATCGTCGTGATCGACATCAAGAAGCGTCGTCTGGACGTGGAGCTGTCCGCGGCCGAGCTCAAGCGCCGGCTCAAGACGGTCAAGCCGCCCAAGCCACGGTATCGGTGGGGCGTGATGGCCAAGTACGCCCGGCTGGTCTCCAGCGCCTCGGAGGGCGCAGTCACCGGATAGTCGTCGGAGGGGGCCTCGAACGGCCCCCTCCGAGGCCTCCCCCAGGAAGGATTGCGCGGGCGAAGCCCGCGCCCGGACGCGGTAGCATAGCCGGGTGGGGCCGATGCTTGCCGCTGAAGGAATCAGCCCAATCTTTCTGGGGCTGCTGGACGTCGAGCCGGTGGCGAGGATGAACGTGCTCGACGTGGGCACGGGGCAGGGGCGGCTGGCCCTGGCGCTGGCGCCCCGGTGCCGGCGGGTGATCGGCATCGATCGCGATGCCGGCCTCATCGACGAGGCGCGGCGCCGCGCTCGTGCCGCCGGTCTGGGCAATGCTGAATTCCTCGTGGCCGACGCCGACCAGGTGGAGTTCACGGCGATCGCTGCCGATCGACTCGACCTCGTCACCGCCCATCTCTTCCTGTCCGACCCGCTGGTGGAGAAGGCCAGCCGGGCGCTGAGCGCGGGCGGCGTGCTGGCCGTGGTGGGCTTTCACACGGACCAGTGGCGCGAGACGGGGCGCCCCTCCCGCTTCGCCTACGATGAAGAACGGGTGCGCCGGCTGCTGACCGCCTGGGGCTTCGCGGTGGAGCATCTGGAGGTCGAGCGCGAGGTGCGGACGTTCGACTCGCTGGAGTCGGCGCTGGCCGCCGTCGTGGCGTTCGAGGACCGCTGGCGGGCCGACGGCCGCTGGTTCCGCTACATCGGCTACCTGGAAGACGGCGGACGCCAGTTGACCCGCGCCTGGCTCATTGTGAAGGCCCGACGGCGATGAACCTGGTTGGCGCGGTCCGGACCCGGGCCATCAAGGAGCGGGCCCTGGACCTCGGTTTTCAGCGGGCCGCGGTGGGACCGGCGACGCCACCGCCGCACGCGGACGCCTTCGAGCGCTGGCTGGACGCGGGCTACGCGGGCGGCATGACGTACCTCGAACGGACCCGGGCCGAGCGCGTCGACCCCGAACGCCTGCTTCCCGGGGCGCGTTCCGTCGTCGCGGTCGCTCTCAACTACGCCCCGGCCGGCGACGCGCCCGGGGACTGGCAGCCGGTGGCCCGCTATGCGCGGGGGCGCGACTACCACGACGTCATGCGGCCGAAGCTCAGCTCGCTCGCCGCCTTCATCGACACGGCGGGTCCTGGCGTGCGGAGCCGGGCTGCCGTCGACACCAGCGCCGTGCTCGAGCGCGATCTGGCGGCGCGCGCGGGCCTGGGCTGGATCGGCAAGAACACGAATCTGCTGTCGCCCGAGCTCGGCTCCTATTTCTTCATCGGCATCGTCCTGACCACGGCCGACCTGGAGCCGGATGGGCCGCAGCCCGACCGCTGCGGCAGTTGCGCCGCCTGCCTGGAGGCTTGTCCCACCCAGGCCTTCGTGGGGCCCTACCTCCTGGATGCGCGACGGTGCATCTCCTACCTCACCATCGAGCACCGCGGCCAGATCCCGACCGCTCTCGCCGAGCGTTTGAGCGACTGGGTCTTCGGTTGCGATGTCTGTCAGGAGGTCTGCCCCTGGAACCGCAAAGCGCCGGCCAGTTCCGAGCGGGCCTTCGCTCCCGCCGCGCCACTGGGTCCGCTGGCCGATTTGCTCGACCTCGACGAGAAGCGCTTCCGCAGCCGCTTCCGGCGCAGCGCCCTCTGGCGCGCAAAGCGCGGCGGGCTGGTGCGCAACGTGGCCCTGACGCTGGGCAGCCGGCGCGACACCGGGACGGCGTCGGCGCTGGAGCGTCTGGCCAGCGACGCCGACGCCATCGTGAGCGGCGCCGCCGCCTGGGCGCTCCGTCGCATCCGCGACGCGTGATCGCCGGGGCGCGGTATGTCCGGCCCCCTTCGCCTCCAGCACCTCGATCATTTCGGCGTCGATGTCGCCGATCTCGAGAGAGCGGAGCGGTTCTATACCGAGATCCTGGGCATGACCGTGCAGATGCGGCTGCCCGACCAGGTGCTCCTGCGCTATGCCGACGGGGCCTGCGCCCTGTTCCTCAAGCCGGACCGCCGGCCGGGCGGCCGCGAGCTGATCGAGCATCCCCTCGGCGAGTCGCATCATGCCTTTCGGGTGGCGCCGACCGACCTGGCCCGCGCCCGCGTGCTCTTCGGGGAGCGCGGGGTGCCCCATCACGCGCCCATCGACTGGGGCGACCACGACTGCCTCTATTTCCTGGATCCCGACGGCAACCTGCTGGAGCTCGTCGCCTACCGGTAACGGTCGACCCGCCCGTGACCTGGCCGGCCTGCGTGCTACAATTTCTTGCGTCATGGCCGTTCTCAAGGTCGCCCGCTTGGGTCACCCCGTGCTCCGACGGCGTGCCGAGCCCGTCTCCCTCGAGGCGCTACGCTCGCCCGAGGTCCAACGCTTCATCGACGACATGATCGAGACCATGCGGGAATACGACGGGGCCGGGCTGGCCGCCCCCCAGGTCCATACGCTCAAGCAGATCGCCGTGATCGAGGTGCAGGCCAACCCTCGCTACCCCCAGGCGCCCCACATCCCGCTCACGGTGATCGTCAATCCGGTGGTTACCCCGCTCACCGACGAGACCGAGGAAGACTGGGAAGGCTGCCTGAGCGTGCCGGACATGCGGGGCGTGGTGCCGCGGTACACGGCCGTGCGCCTGGAGTGCCTCGATCGGTCGGGTCAGCCGATGGACGTCGTCGCCAAGGACTTCTTCGCTCGCGTCATCCAGCACGAGACCGACCACCTCAACGGCATCGTTTATCTCGACCGGATGCGCGATCTGGCCACCCTGAGCCACATCGCCGAGTGGCAGAAGCACTGGCTTGGAATCCGAGAACAAGCCGATTAGTGACATGGGGGGCCCCGAGATGGCCCCCCATACCCCCCCGCGCTCGGCGCGCCCCGGCCAAGCCGGGGCGCCCCTCGAGATGACGTTGGCGGACACGGGGGGCCCCGAGATGGCCCCCCATGCCCCCCCGATGGCGGGCCCCGGGGCCGTGCTCGCGGTCGTGAAGGACCTGTTCTTCGTCGCCCGGATCCGGGAGACGGCACGCCTGGTCGGGGTGCCGCTCACCTTCGCCCGCACGGTCGAGGAGGTGGGGGAGGCCCTGTCGGGGCGTCCGCGGTTCGCCCTGCTGGATCTCACGGCGGGGTTCGACTACGACCGGATGTTCTCGACCCTGGCGGGTAGCGCGGTGCCCGTGCTGGCCTTCACCACCCACGCTCTGGCTCGCCAGACGCAACCCTGGCACGCTCGCTGCGCCCGCGTGGTGACCAAGGAGACGCTGACGGCGCAGCTTCCCAGCCTGCTTCGCGAGGGGGTGGCGGCATGACGGCCGAGGAGTTCGTGGCGAGGCTCGACGCCCAGAACCGGGCGCTGCTGGAGCGGCTGGCGCCCGATGACACGCTCAAGCCCGAGGTCGAGGGCGAGCTCACCGTGGCGAACCTGCTCAAGGTCGCCCTCAAGAACGAGCTGGAGGCGACCGAGATCGCCGCGCGCTGGCTCGTCGCCACCGAGGACGTCGACGTGAAGCTGGCTCTGGCCCGCCAGGTCGGCGACGAGGCCAAGCACTACCGGATGATCGCCGACCGGCTTCGCGCCCTCGGCGTCGACCTCGCCGGCTTCGATCCGCTGGCCAAGGGATGGGGCCCGCTGTTCTCGTACCTGGACACGCTCCAGACGACGGTCGAACGGGTCGCGGCCGGCCAGTTCACTCGCGAAGCGATCGCCGTCGTCAAGAACCGCCAGTTCATCGAGTTCTGCGAGCGGGCCGGGGACCGAGAGACGGCCGGCCTGTACCGCGAGGTCATCGAGCCCGACGAGGGCTACCACCACGAGCTCGGGCGCCGGCTGCTGAGCCGCTTGGCCGTCACTGCCCAGGCTCAGACCGCGGCGGCGCGCGCGGCGCGGCGGACGCTCGAGTTGGCCGAGGAGCTGCAGCACAAGGTCCTGCTCAGCGCGGGAATCCACCACGCGCCGGGCTGCTGATGCCAGAGCGGCTATTCGCTGACCTGGTCCGGCTCCCCCACCAGGCTCTGGACCTCGGGCTGGGCGCCCTGCTCATCGCGCAGATCGAGCATCCCGGCCTGTCACTCGCCCACTCGCTCATACGCCTGGACGAGCTGGCGGCGGCGTCGGGCGCGGCCCGCGTCGGCGATCCACTGAAGGCGCTGCATCGGCTCCGGGAGTTCCTCTTCGAGGAGGAGGGCTTCACAGGGAACGTCGACGACTACTACGACCCTCGCAACAGCTGTCTCAACGACGTCCTGGAGCGGCGGATGGGTATTCCCATCACGCTGTCCGTGGTGCTGATGGAGGTGGGCCGACGGGTTGGCCTCAACATCGTGGGAGTGGGGTTGCCCGGCCATTTCGTCGTCCGCGCCGAGGTGGGCTCGGAGCCGGTATTGCTGGATCCCTTCGACGGCGGAGCGCTCCTCACTCCCGAGCGGGCCGCCGACCTGGTGGCGCGGGCCGTCGGACGGCGCATCCCGCTGACCGACGCGCATTTCGCCCCGGCCAGCAAGCGGCAGATCCTCAGCCGGATGCTGATGAACCTGCGCGGCATCTACTGCCGTCGCGAGGCATGGGACAAGGCGCTGGCGGTCTTCGATCGGCTCCTGGCTGCGGACGAGCGCTCGGTCGTCCACCGGCGCGATCGCGGGACGGTCCTGCTGAAGCTGGGCCAGCCGCACCAGGCGGCGGCCGACTGGGGACACTATCTGCGCGAGTGCCCGAACGCCGAGGACGCCGAACTCGTCCGCCGCGACCTCCGGCGACTTCGGACCCGTCTGGCGGCGCTGAATTGAATCGGAGGGGGCCTCGGCCGCCCCCTCCGAGGCCTCCCCCAGGAAACTGCTGCGCCGGCAAAGCCGGCGCTCGGATCGCGTGACCGAGGGTAGACTGGCGGGGTGAGGTTTCGGGCGCGGTGGGCGGTGGCGTGGGTCGTGATCGCCGTGCTCGTCGTGTCCGGCTGCGCGTCGCGGCAGGTGGCCCCCATCGGCGCCGGCGGACAACCGTTCCGTCCCGAGGCCGACGAGCGCGCGCTCTGGAGCCGGGCCGAGAAAGAAGAGCAGGCCCTGCTCAAGCGCGCCGAAATGTACGACGACCCCCTGCTCGAGGAGTACCTGAGCAGCATCGCCGATAGGCTCGTGCCCGACGAGGTTCGCGCTGCCGGCGGCCCGGGGATCAAGGTCGGTGTCATCCGCGATCCGACGCTCAACGCGTTCGCGATGCCCAACGGGAAAGTCTACGTCCACACGGGCCTGCTCAGCCGTCTGGAGAACGAAGCCCAGTTGGCGACGATCCTCGGCCACGAACTGACCCACGTCACTCACCGTCACGCGCTCCGGTTCGCCCGGGACGCGCGCACCAAGCAGACGCTCTACACGGTGGGGGCCATCGCCGCCAGCATCGGCGTGGCCGTGGCCGCGGGCTCGGCGATGCAATCGGGCGATCACGTCGGCACGGCCGTCCTGAGCCAGACCGCCAATGCCGTGCTGGGGCTCGGGCTGGCGCTGGCCACCGTGGCTGCCATCCAGGGCTACGGTCGCGACCTCGAGCGCGAGGCCGACCGCGCGGGCCTGGAGCAGCTCGTCCGTGCCGGCTACGACCCCAACGAAGCTCCCAGGGTCTTCGCCCTGCTGCTCGCCGAGGCAGGTGATCGGGGTCCCGTGGAGACATTCTTCTTCGGCAGCCACCCCCGGCTACAGGAGCGGATCGAGACGACCACGGCCCTGGTGAACGCGAAGCACGCGGGGGCAGCGGGCCAGGCCGAGCGGATCCGGCAGACGGCGGCGTTCGAGCTCAGGACGCGCACCGTCGTGCGCGAAAACGCGTACGAGGACATCCGGATGGGGCGCTTCGCGCTCGCCCAACGCCAGCTGGACCGGGTCCTGGCGGTGACGCCTCGTGATCCGATCGCCCACATCTATTATGGCGACCTCCACCGTCTGCGCTCCCAGCGGGCCCGGAGCCTGGACGACAAGAAGCTCGAGGCGCGGCAGTCCCTGGCGCGCTACGAGCAGGCGGCCGCTCTCGACCCCGCCTTGCCGGATCCCTGGCGGCAGCTCGGCTTCCTGTACTACCAGGAGAAGGACCAGGAACGGGCCAGGCGCGCGTTCGAGCAGTACCTCGCTCTCAAGCCCGACGCCGCCGACGCCGGCCGCATCAAGGAGTACCTGCTCGAACTGGACCGCTGATCTGAGCAAGACAGGCGCCGCAGCGGCACGCATCGTCGGGCTGGTGGTCATGCTGTTCCTGGGCTGGCAGGTCGCGGCACGCGGCCTGAGCTACCAGGCCCCCGGCCTGCTCCTCGGCATTCTGGATGGTGCCAACTTCATCTTTCACGAGGCCGGGCACATGTTGTTCGTCTTCTTCGGACCGGTGCTGCAGGCGCTCGGCGGCTCGCTGACGCAGATCGCGATCCCACTGGCCTGCACGCTGTCGTTCTGGCGGCGGCGCCGACACGCGGCCGCGGCGGCCACGCTGTTCTGGGCGGGTGAGAGTCTGACCCACGTGGCGATCTACATCGCCGACGCCCGCGCCATGGTCCTGCCGCTTCACGGCGGGCCAGCGGTCATCCACGACTGGCGCTACCTGCTCGCCCGCGCGGGTCTCGTCGACGCGGCACCGGGCCTGGGCCAGGCCGTGGGGGGCCTGGGGCTGCTGGTGATCCTCGCGGCCCTTGGCGTCCTGGCCGTCGATCTCCTCCGGATTCTCGGCGCGCCCGACCCTGCGGAGCCGGACCCGCGGAGCCCGACGCCCGAGGCCGGGCCGACCGGTCAGTGACCGCGCAGGCGCTCGATGAGGGTGCGGTCCGCGGGCGGGAACCGGTAGGCCGGCAGGGCGTCGGCGTCGACCCATTCCATCCGCTGGGCCTCCCGGGCAACGATGGCCCCGGACTCCAGCCGGCAGTCGTGGAAGTGGATCACCACGGTGCGGTCGGGATACTCCCACCGCACGGTGTCGACGAGAGGGCCGACGCTGAAGGTCGCCGACAGCTCCTCCGTCAGTTCACGGCGCAGACACGTGGCCGGCGTCTCGCCCTGCTCGAGCTTGCCGCCGGGGAACTCCCACAAGCCGGCAAGGTGTGACCCGCGCCGCCGCTGCGTGATGAGGTAGCGTCCCCGGGCGTCCCGAATCAGGGCGGCGGCGACCTCGATCTCCAGCGGCATCGTCAGCGGAGGGCGGCGCCGTGTAGGGGATAGCTCACGCAAAGCCCCCGGAGGGGACATGTTCGGCACGCTGGTTTCCTGGCCGTACAGTGGGTTGCGCCGAAGTCCATAAGGGCCTGGTTGAAATCGTACCCGCGCCCGTTCGGCACCAGCCTGGCCGCCAGGTCCCAGTACGGCCCGTCTCCCCGCAGGTGCCGGGCTCGTCGACGTCCGACGAACACCCGGCCCAGAACCCGGCGCACGTTGGTGTCCAGCACCGCGGTGTCGGCATCATATGCGAAGGCTCGGATGGCACCGGCGGTGTAGCGCCCGATACCCGGCAGGGTGCGAAGCCGCTCATCGCTGTCGGGAAGACGCCCACCGTACCGGGCAAGCGTTTCCCTGGCAATCTGTCGGAGCCGGATCGGCCGAGCGTTGTACCCCAGCGGATACCAGAGGCGACGCACCTCGTCGACGCGGGCCCCGGCCAGAGCCCGCATCGTGGGGTAGCGGCGCAGGAACTCGTGGTACTTGGGAATGACGCGGTCCACCTGCGTCTGCTGCAGCATGATCTCGGAGACGAGGACGCGGTAGGGGTTACGGGTGCGTCGCCACGGCAGGTCGCGTCCGTGCCGGGCGTACCATGCGAGCAGCCGGCGCCGGAAGGCGCGCACGGTGGCGGCAGGCAGTTTCAGCACGGCGCGCAGTCTAGCACGACGGCGTAGAATGGAGCCGATGACGGCGCATCGCTTGCCGCTCCACGATCAGCATGCGGCGGCCGGGGCGCGGTTCGCCGAGCCCTGCGGGCTCGAGCTGCCGCTGGACTACGGCGATGCGGCCGGGGAATACGCGGCGGTGCGCACCGCGGCCGGTCTGATGGATGCGAGCGATGTCGGCGTGGTCGAGGCGACCGGCCGCGACCGCGCCGCCTTCCTGCAGGGCATGCTGAGCAACGACGTCAAGGCGCTGATGCCCGGCCACGGCTGCCGGGCCGCGTTTCTCGACGTCCACGGCAAGATCCGGACATTGCTCCTGGTGTGGGTCCTGGAGGATCGCATCCTGCTCGTGACGCCTCACGGCATGGCGGCCAAGACGGTTCAGGACCTCGATCAGTTTCTGTTCTCGGAGAAGGTCGCCCTCCGCGACGCCACGGGCGAATCGACGCTGCTGCTGCTGGCCGGCCCGGACGCCCCCGCGCTGGCCGGGCGCGTGACCGGCACGGCTGTCCCCGAAGCCCCCTGGGCGCACGCCACGGCAACGGCGCAGGGCAGCGACGTCCGGCTGGTACGCGGGACGGGGGAGACCGGAGAGCCGGAGGTGTGGATCGTCGCTGCCGCGGACGCCGGGGCGGCCCTGTGGCCGGCGCTGCAGCGAGCCGGCGCCCGGCCGGTGGGCCTCACCGCGCGGGAATCGCTGCGCATCGAGACGGGCATCCCGCGCGTCGGCCACGACGTCGACCAGTCGGTTCTGCTGCCCGAGATCGACCTTCACGATCTCGTCTCCTACACGAAGGGCTGTTACCTGGGCCAGGAGGTCATCGTGAGGATCCGCGATCGCGGGCACGTGAACCGGCATCTGCGCGGTTTGCAGATCGAGGGCCGGGCGGTTCCCTCTCCGGGAGCTGCCATCGTCGCGGCCGGCCAGGAGGTTGGCCGGGTGACCAGCGCGACGTGGTCCTTCGGATTCGGGCGCCCCCTCGCCCTCGGCTTGATCCGGCGGCGGTACGCCGAAGCGGGCAGCCCGGTCACCGTCCACACGCCGACCGGCGAGCTCGCGGCCAAGGTGTCCGCGCTGCCCTTCACGCGCTGAGGCCATACCCGACGTGACGAACCGGCTGGCGAACGAGACGAGCCCCTACCTGTTCCAGCACGCCCACAATCCGGTGGACTGGTATCCCTGGGGTGAGGAGGCGTTCACCAAGGCCCGCGCCGAAGACAAACCGGTGCTGCTCTCCGTGGGCTACTCGGCCTGCCACTGGTGTCACGTCATGGAGCGGGAGTCCTTCGAGGACCGCGACATCGCCCGACTCATGAACGAGCACTTCGTCAACGTCAAGGTGGATCGGGAGGAGCGGCCCGACGTGGACCAGATCTACATGCAGGCCGTGCAGGCGATGACCGGGCACGGCGGCTGGCCCATGACGGTGTTTCTCACCCCCGACGGCGTACCTTTCTACGGGGGCACGTATTTCCCGCCGGTTCCCCGCCACGGCATGCCGGCCTTTCCCCAGCTCCTCGAGGCGCTCGCCGAGGCCTGGCGCACCCGGCGGGGCGAGGTGCTGGAGTCGTCGGGCCGGCTCGCCGCCGAGCTGAACCGCACCGAGCGCCTGCGCAACGCCGCCCAGCTCTTGACCGACGAGGTGCTCTTCAGCGCGTTCGCCGGTGTGTCGGCGCAGTTCGACGAGCGGCAGGGCGGCCTGGGCGGGGCGCCGAAGTTCCCGCAGCCCATGCTCTGGGAGTTCGTGCTGCGCTTCTGGAAGCGGACCGGCAACCCCACGGCCGGCGCGATGACGCGGACCACGCTCACCCGGATGGCCCGCGGCGGGATCTACGACCAGCTCGGGGGCGGCTTCCACCGCTACTCGGTGGACGCGCAGTGGCTGGTGCCCCACTTCGAGAAGATGCTCTACGACAACGCACAGCTCGCCTCGCTCTACCTCGCCGCCTGGCAGGCCTTCAGTGACGACGAGTACCGGCGGGTGGCCGAGGAGACGCTGGACTACATCCTGCGCGAGATGACGGACCCGCTGGGCGGCTTCTACTCCTCGCAGGACGCGGACTCGGAGGGCGAGGAAGGCAAGTTCTTCGTCTGGACGGGCGACGAGATCGAGAGCGCGCTGGGCCCGGACAGCGAGGCGGCTCTGCGGTACTGGGGGGTCGACCGCGGCTCGAACTTCGAGGGCCGCAACGTTCTGTGGGTTCCCGGTGCGCCCGACCCCGCGGCCATCGCCGGCGCGCGGCAACGCCTCCGGGAGGTCCGGGAGCGGCGGGTGCGTCCGGCACGCGACGACAAAGTGCTGGTGGCGTGGAACGGTCTCGCCTGCCGGGCGTTCGCCGAGGCCGGGCTCGCGCTGCGGCGGCCCGACTACGTGGCGGCAGCCGTCCGCAACGCGGAGTTCGTGCTCGGCGCCATGCAGGCCGACGGCCGGCTGCTCCGCACCTGGAAGAGCGGCGAGGCCAGGCTCAAAGGCTACCTCGAGGACTACGCGATGATGGCGGCGGCGCTCCTGGAGGTGTACCAGGCGACGCTCGATGGCCACTGGCTCGACGAGGCCCGCCAGCTCGCGGACCAGATGCTGGCGCTGTTCTGGGACGAGGCCGTGGCCGGCTTCTACGACACCGGCAGCGACCACGAGCGCCTCATCGTGCGCCCGCGCAACCTCTTCGACAACGCCGTGCCCTGCGGCAGCTCGGTCGCCATCGAGACCCTGCTGCGGTTGCGCGTGCTCACGGGCGAGACCGCGTACGAGAAGAAGGCGTTGGCGGCCCTGCGACCAATGGCCGATCTGCTGTCGCGCCATCCCGCAGGCTTCGGGCGCTTCCTGTGCGCGCTGGATTTCAACCTGGGCCCTGTCGTGGAGGTCGCGCTGGTCGACGGCCCCCGCGGCGGCCTGGAGCCGCTGCTCGCCGAGGTCTATTCGCGCTACCTGCCCAACCGGGTCGTCGCCGGCGTCCGGGACGGTGACGGCGCGCCCTCGGCCACCATCCCTCTGCTCGAGGGCCGCGTCGCGGTGGACGGCCGGGCCACGGCGTACGTCTGCCGCAACTATGTCTGCGATCTGCCGGTGACGGAGCCGGCGGCGCTCGGCCGCCAGCTCGACGGCGTCTGATCCCGCCGCGATCACACGAGCGTCTGGCGGAGGCGTGGAACTGTAAGCGCCCTTGACGGGGAGGGCGCGGCCCGGCCAGAATGCTGCAATCCGATGGGCGGCGCCGTGCGCGTGTCGAGGCCCCCGCGGGTGAGCGCGTCCCTGGCGCTCGCGCGTTACCGCGTCAGCTGCGAGGCCGTCGAGCCCCGCGACCTGCCCGCCTACCCGGGCTCGACCCTGCACCTGATCTTCGAGACCGCGCCCCCTCCGGGGGCGGAGGCGTTGAGCACCCACGAGGAGATCCCGCGGCCATTCGTCATCGCCCCGCCGCCTCTGGGCTCGAGCGACTATCTCCCGGGTAGCGTCGTGAGCTTCGGGCTTGGCGGCGACCGGATCGAGCCATGAGCGCGCTCGGCCGGAACGACCCCTGTTCGTGCGGGAGCGGCAAGAAATACAAGAAGTGCTGTTTGGCGAAAGACGCCCCGGCGCCGGGCGCGTTCACGGCGGCGGAGCGCAAGAGCGCGCTGGAGGGACTGTTCCGCTTCTCGCGACGCGCGGAGCTCGACGAGACGCACGCAGTGGGTAGCGCGGCCTTCTGGGTCGACTGGATGGTGGACCGCACGGAGGACGAGCTTCGTGAGGCGATGCGGCTGGGCGAGAGCGAGACCGCCTACCTCGAATGGTTCGTGTTTGACTTCCGCCTTGCCAGCGGCCGGACGCTCGCCGAGGAGTTCCTCGCGCGCGAGCGGCGCAGCCTGCGCTCGGGCGAGGCGCGCTATCTGGAGCGCATGCGTCTGTCCCACCTGCGGCCGTACGAGATCGCGCGGGTGAGGCCGGAGGAGGGGCTCGACTTGACCGACCTGTGGACGGGAGAGCGCCTCCGCGTGCAGGAGCGCCTCGGCACGCGCCAGCTCATCCAGTGGGATCTCCTCGGCGCCCGCGTGATGCTGGGGCCGGCCGGCGTCCCCGTGCTCGACGGCCTGCCCTATCTCTACCCGGCGCTGGCCAAGGAGGACATCCTCAAGCGCCTCCGGCGGGCTCAGCGGGACTTCAAGCGCAAGGTTCCAGGCGGTGACCTCACCACCTTCTTCAAGAGGCACGGCATGCTCTTCCATCATCTGTGGCTGGACCACGTCGCGCTCCTCCCGGTGCCCCGGGTGGTGACCGCCGAAGGCGACGAGGTCGTGCTGGCGCGGGTGGTGTTCGACGTGAAGGACCAGGGTGCGGTTGCGGCGGCCCTTGCTCGCCACCCCGATCTGCGCCAGCAGGACGACGGCAGCTACGTGTGGCTGGAGGCCGAGCAAGCGGCCGACCGGCCGCCCACCAGGCGCGCGGCCAAGGGAATCCAGGTGACCTCAATGCGCCTCGGGGGCGGTGAAGAGCCCCGCCGGAGCCTGGGGACCGTCGTGCCCAAGGGCCGGCGCCTCGTCTTCGAGACGACCTCACGCCCGTGGGCCGAGCGGGGGCGGGCGATGATCGCAGCGCTCGCGGGCAGCGCCGTCGCGTATCGCGCCACCAGGTACCAGGACGTCGGCCAGGCGGCGGGGGGTTCCCCGAGCCCGGCTGCCAGGCCGTCGGAGATCCCGCCGGAAGTGGAGGCCAAGCTCCTGGGCCAGTTCTACGAGCAGCACTACCGGGGATGGCTCGATGAGCGGCTGCCGGCGCTTGGCGGGCGCACCCCGCGCCAGGCCAGCGTCCTCAAGTCCGGGCGGGGGAAGGTGATTTCGCTCCTCAAGGCCATGGAGAACATGGCCGAGCGGCAGCGGCGCGACGGCCGCCCCGCCTACGACTTCGGCTGGATGTGGGCCGCGCTGGGGCTCGAGCGGCCAGGGTAGCGCCATCCCAGGCTCGTGTCCGGTCGCGCCACGTGTGACCTTGGCTGTCACAGATCGATGGCGTAAGCGACTGGCGCCTTGAGCGAGGAGCTGGAGGTCTTGAAGATCGTGGCGGGGCGACTGGCCCGGGCGGGTATCTCCTACATGGTGACGGGGTCGATCGCGATGAGCCACTATGCCGTGCCACGCATGACGCGCGACGTCGACCTCGTCGTGGATCTGTCCACGGCCGACGTCGATCGTATGTGTGACCTGTTCGAGGACGACTTCTATATCGACAGGGACGCGGTGGGCCAGGCCGTCGAGACCAAGGCGGTGTTCAACATGATCCACACGGCGCTGGTCGTGAAGGTGGACGTCGTCGTGCGGAGGGAGACCGAATATCGTCGGACGGAGTTCACCCGGCGCCGGCGCGTCGCCATCGAAGGGCAGGAGCTGTTGGTAGTCGCGCCCGAAGACCTGATCCTGTCCAAGCTCGAGTGGGCGCGCGAGAGCCGATCCGCGATTCAACTCGCCGACGTCCGCAATCTCGTCGAGTCGGTGATGAATCTGGATCGCGCGTACCTCGCCGAATGGATGAGGCGGCTCGGGCTGGACGCTCTGTACCGGGAGGCGATGCAATGACGGATACGCCGGCCGGCGTGGAAGCGCGGTACCGGCGGATGCTGCTCGCCCGTTCGGGGGAGGACCGGCTCCGGATGGGATTCTCGATGTATTCGACCGCCCGCGCTTTCGTCGTGGCGTCGCTCCTCGAGAGAGAGCCGCAGGCGTCGCCGGAGCGGATCCGCGAGGCGGTCTTCCTCCGCTTCTACGGTCGCGATTTCGACGACGCCACCCGCGAGAAGATCCTGGCGAGGCTGGCGGGCGAACGGCCGACGCGAAGGCGCGTGCCGATCGACTGGGGCGACCTGGAGATGGCGCTGACGTGGCGATCGGATGAGTATGACTACTACCTCGATCTCCGCACCGGCAAGGTGTTGGCACACGCCATCTGGGGCGACGGGGAGACCGCCGACCTCTCGGAAGAGCAGGTGGACGAAGGGCTGGCGGAGGGGCGGCTCGTGGAGGTGGAGCGGCTGCCGTCTTCGGCGGAGTACGGCTGGATGGTCGAGTTCGCCGCGTCGGTGCAGAACCCGCACCTGCGCGAGCTTCTCGACGTCGCGCTGCGCGGTCGTGGCGCCTTCCGCCGGTTCAAGGACGCGCTGGCCGGCTATCCGCGTGAGCACGAGCGGTGGTTCGCGTTCCACGACGCGCGCGTGCGAGGGGCGATGCTCGAATGGCTCGCCGACCGGGACATCGAGGCGACGACTGTGCCGCCAGGGTCCAACGGGTGTTGAGCGATGGCGATTGATAGTGAGGCTACCGGGTGTTCTTCCAACACCTGACCCGGCGGACCGCATGTCCGTCGCCGGATCGTTTCACAGCCCGGGAAAATCCTCCGCCAGCTGGAGCAGCGTGGCCCGGTCGGGCGGGGTGTGGCGCTCGGCCGTTGCCGTGAGCCAGTCGGCCCTCCAGCCCCTGCACGCCGGCCAGCGCGGCGCTCCAGCTCGCTTCCAGCGTCGCCGCACCAGCCGATTCTCGGGCTCGACGGCGCCGTACTGGCGCCGCGCCCGCTCCGCGTCGTAGGTGGCGGTCCCGCCAGGCGAGATTCGCCCTGCGATCGCGGGGATGATACGCGAACTCCGCGACCCGGTCCGACACTGAACGGAGACGGAGCGGGCACGCGGGCGCGACGCATGCCCCGGTGGTATACTCCATTCGTCGCCGTGGGGGGAGGATTCCTGAGAACCGGGTGCGGCCCGGGACCCCTCGAACCTGATCTGGATCATGCCAGCGTAGGGAACACGGCGAGACCGTTGAGAGCACGGCCGCACCCGGTTCCGGGGAGCGGCCGTTGTGCTTTCCAGGGCCGAGCCGCGGGCGGGAGGTGCCGGCGCGGAGGCGCCGCGACAGCGCAAGAAGACGCCGAAACAACGATGAAGATCACGGTGAACGGGAAGGTCCTAGAGGTCGACGACGGCGTCAGCATCGAGGCGTTGCTGGCGCGGCTGGGCGTCCGCCGCGAATACACCGCCGTCGCGGTGAATCGCGAGGTGACGCCGAAGAGCCACTACGCGGGCACCCGGCTCCGCGACGGCGACCGCGTGGAGATCGTCAGGCCGATGGGTGGGGGATAGCACATGCACGACACGCCGCTCGTTATCGGAGGCAAGGAGTTCAGCTCGCGCCTGATCGTCGGAACCGGAAAGTACGGATCCCTGGACGTCATGCGCCAGGCCCACGAGGAGTCCGGCGCCCAGATCGTCACCGTCGCCATCCGGCGGGTGAGCCTGCCCGGCAGCGGCGAGTCGATCCTCGACCACGTCGACACCACGCGGTTCACGCTGCTGCCCAACACGGCGGGCTGCTACACGGCCGACGAGGCCATCCGCACGGCCTACCTCGCCCGCGAGGCCGGGCTGGGAGAGATGGTCAAGCTGGAGGTCATCGGCGATTCCCGGACGCTATTCCCCGACGTGCTGGGCCTGCTGGAGGCGACCAAGGTCCTGGCGCGCGAGGGCTTCGTCGTCATGCCCTACACGAACGACGACCCCGTCGTGGCCAAGAGGCTCGAGGACGCCGGCGCGGCCGTCGTCATGCCCCTGGGCGCGCCCATCGGCTCGGGGCTCGGCATCCGCAACCCGTACAACGTCAAGATCATCCTGGAATCGGTGACGGTGCCGGTCATCGTGGACGCTGGTGTCGGGACCGCCTCCGACGCCGCCATCGCCATGGAGCTCGGCTGCGACGGCGTCCTCATGAACACGGCCATCGCCGGCGCCCGCGACCCCGTGGCCATGGCTCGGGCCATGCGACTGGCGGTGGAGGCCGGACGGCTCGCCTACAAGGCCGGCCGCATCGGCAAGAAGCTCTACGCCACGGCCTCCTCGCCGCTGGAGGGTGTGCCGGATTGGACCAGCTGAGCCTGTGCCTGGTCACCGATCGCGCCCAGACCAGCGGCCGGGACCTCGTCGACGTCGTCCGTGAGTGCCTGGCCGCGGGCCTGCCCGCGCTGCAGCTGAGGGAGAAAGACCTGGGAGCTGCCGAGTTGGCCCGGCTGGGCCGGGCCCTTCGCGTGGCGACGACCGAGCACGGCGCGGCGCTGATCATCAACGATCGCGTCGACGTGGCGCTCGCCGTCGGCGCCGACGGCGTGCAGCGCACCTCCACGTCACTGGCCGTGGCCGATATCGTGACCATCGCCGACAAGCGCCTGCGGGTCGGCGCCTCCGTCCACGGCCTCGAGGAGGCCATGGAGGCCGCCGAGGCCGGGGCGGACTGGATCGTGTTCGGTCCCGTCTACGACACTCCGTCCAAGCGCGCCTACGGGCCGGCCCAGGGCCTGCAGGCATTGGAGCGGGTGAGCCGGGGCGTCAGAGTTCCGGTGATCGCCATCGGCGGCATCACGCCCGAGCGCGTGGGCGAGGTGCGTCGGGCCGGTGCTCGCGGCGTCGCCGCGATCTCGGCCATTCTGGCCGCCCCGTCGCCGGCCCGCGCCACTCGGCACTTTCTCGAGGCCCTCGATATGGCCAAGTGATGGCGACGCCTGACGTGATGGAACAGGATCCGACTCCAATAGATCCACGAGAGTCACGCAGCCACACGCACCCAGGGCAGGCCACCCACGGCCCGACCCGGGCTCGCGGCCCCCGCTACAACAGATGAAGCTCATCGTCGTCGGCGGCGGAGTGATCGGCTGCGCCACGGCCTGGGAGCTGGCCAGGGCCGGCTGCGCGGTGACCCTCGTGGAGCGAGCCCTGCCCGGCGCCGAGGCATCCGGGGCCGCCGCGGGCATGGTGGCCCCGCTCGGCGAGTCGGCGCCGGCACCGTTCCGCGACCTCTCCATCGCGAGCTGGCGGCTCTTCCCCGAGGTCGCCCGTGCGCTCCATGAGAGTACCGGCATGGACGTGGAGCACATGACGCGGGGGACGATCTACCCGCTCTACTCCGCCCACGACGTGCGGGAGGCGCAGGCCCGCGCCGCCCAGGCGATCGGATCCGAGCTGGGCGTGGAAGCCTGGGACCGTACCGAGCTCCAGGCCCGCGAGCCGGCGCTCTCGGCCAAGGTGAACGGGGCGATGTTCGTGCGCGGCGATCACTGGGTCAACAACCAGCGGCTGGTCGTCGCCTACGCGCAGGCAGCGGCCGGCGCGGGCGTCGTCGTCCGCACCGGATGCGCCGTGTCTCAAGTCGTGATCGAGGGGGCTCGCGCCCGTGGCGTGATCGTCGAGGGCGAACGCCTGGATGCCGACGGGGTGCTCCTGGCCGCCGGAGCGTGGACGGCGGGCCTGACCGCGTCCTTCGGCCAGCGCTTGCCCGTGGAGCCGCGCCGCGGGCAGATGGTCGCCCTGGCCGCTGTGCCGCCGGTGGTACACCACTGTATCCACGCCGATGCCGTGTATCTGGTGCCCCGGCCGTCCGGCGAACTGCTCATCGGGGCGACGGTCGAGCGCGTGGGCTTTCGGCGGGCGGTGACGGCGGAGGGTATGGCTGGACTGCTCGGCGCGGCGATCGAGCTGGTGCCGGCGCTGGCCGCGCTGCCGATCGCCCGGACGTGGTGCGGATTCAGGCCGTGGGCCCCCGACAGCTTGCCCGTTCTGGGGCCGTGGCCTGATGTCGAGGGTTTGTGGGTGGCGACCGCCCACTTCCGCAACGGCATCCTCCTCGCCCCGATCACGGCCCGGATGATGACCGAGTGGATCGTGAAGGGGCGGCCGTCCATGTCCCTCGAGGCGTTTCTCCCCGACCGACTTCTGAGAGGCCGCCAGCAATGACGAAAGACGAGCTCAAGCAGCGGGTGTGGGAGGCCATCGACCGGCGAAGCGAAGACATCATCGGGCTCGGCGAGCGCATCCGGCGCCACCCCGAGCTGGGCTTCAAGGAATTCACGACCGCCCGGCTAGTGGAGGACACGCTGGCCAAGCTCGGTCTGTCCGCCCGGCCGGGGCTGGCCATCACGGGCGTTCGCGCCGATCTCGCAGGGCGGGGCGGCGCCGGTCCGACGCTGGCCCTTCTCGCCGAGCTGGACGCCCTCGTCGTGGCAGGCCATCCCGAGGCCGATCCCCGGACGGGAGCGGCCCACGCCTGCGGTCACAACGCGCAGATCGCGGGGCTGCTCGGCTGCGCCATGGGACTGACCGACCCGCAGGTCAGCGAGCACTTGGCCGGCCGGGTCGTCTTCTTCGCGGTCCCCGCCGAGGAGTACGGCGACATCGAGTGGCGAGTAAGCCAGGCGCGGGAGGGCAAGCTGGAGTTCCTGGGCGGCAAGCCCGAGCTCCTTCGCCTCGGTCACTTCGATGACGTCGACCTCGCCATGATGATCCACACGACCTCCCGCGCCGAGGACGGCAAGGCCGGCGTCCCCGCCTCCAACAACGGCTGCATCGTGAAGACGGTCCGCTATCTGGGACGGGCCGCCCACGCCGGCGGCGCGCCCCACCGGGGGATCAATGCCCTCTACGCGGCCCAGATCGGTCTGATGGCCATCAACGCCATCCGTGAGACGTTCCGTGACGAAGACACCATCCGGGTGCATCCCATCATCACCCATGGCGGCTCGCAGGTGAACGTCATCCCCAGTGAGGTGCGGATCGAGACCTACGTGCGCGGGCGTAGCGTGGAGGCCATCGGCGACGCCAACGTGAAGGTCGATCGCGCCTTGCGAGCGGGCGCCCTGGCTCTGGGCGCCCGAGTGGAGATCGAGACGCTGCCCGGCTACATGCCCATGCGCTGCGATCCTGTGATGGCGCACCAGTTTCGCGTCGACGCCGTGCGCCTGGTCGGTGAAGGGCACTACCGGGAGATCGGCCACCGTACCGGCTCCACCGACATGGGCGACCTCAGCCAGGTCATGCCGGTGCTGCATCCCTACATCGGTGGCGCGCGCGGCACCGGCCACGGCCCGGACTTCGAGATCGTCGACAAGCCGCTCGCCTACGTGACGCCGGCCAAGGCCCTGGCGGCCATGGCCATCGACATGCTGGCGCAGGGCGCTGCCGGCGCCCGCGCGGTGCTCGGCCAGGCGAAGCCCCCGATGACGCGCGAGCAGTACCTGGCCTTCCAGCGCGGGACCGCGACCCGGGAGCTCTTCGAGGGCTGAGCCCGGTGTACGGCAAGAGCGCCAGCGACTTCCCCCAGCGCGTGGTCTGTCTGACCGCGGAGACTGCCGAGATCGCGTTCCTCGTCGGAGCCGGCGACCGGGTCGTCGGCGTGCCGGGGACGGCTCGACGCCCGGAGGCCGCACGGGAGCGGGCCCGGATCGGCGGCTTCACCAGCTTCCGGCTCGACCGGATCCTCGAGCTCGAGCCCGATCTGGTCCTGGCCTTCTCCGATTTACAAGCGGACGTGGTGGGCGAGCTGGTGACGGCCGGCGTCACCGTCCTGTGTACGAACCAGCGGTCGGTCGACGAGGTGCTGCGGACCATCCTGTTGATCGGCGGTGTGCTGGGCTGCGAGCCGGCCGCGCGCGAGATCGTCCAGGACATCCGCGACGAGATGAAGCAGATCCGGGAGTACTCCGCGGTGTGGCCGGACCACCCTCGCGTGTACTTCGAGGAGTGGCCGGAGCCGCTCATCACCGGCATCCGGTGGGTCTCGGAGCTGATCGAGATCGCCGGGGGCCGTGACATCTTCGCCGAGCTTCGCGCCGAGGGCCGCGCCTCGGGACGCATCGTGCCGCCCGCGGAAGTCGTGCGGCGCGATCCCGAGATCATCCTGGCGTCCTGGTGCGGCAAGCCCGTGGAGCGCGCGACCATCGCGAGCCGCCCGGGCTGGCAATCGATCTCGGCCGTCAAGCAGGGCCAGATCCACGAGCTGTCGGGCAACGATATCCTGGCTCCGGGACCGTCGTTGATGGTGGGGCTGCGGCGCATTCACGAGATCGTCCAGGCCTTCCAGGCGTCCGGCTAGAAGCGTAAGCTTGGAGCAGGGTTCCGGAGCACCCTGAAAAATGTTGGGGGGCCGGCCGCGTCGGGCTAGGATTGGCCCTCCGTGACCGATCCCCGAGGAGTCGATCGATGACCGACCTCTCGCGCGCTCACCCCGAGCGCTTCTTCGCCGATCGCTTTGCCCTTACCCCGGGGTTGATGGAACGCCTGATCGGCTCGGCTCTGGTCGGCCGGGTGGACGATGCCGACGTGTACCTCGAGTATCGCGTGAGCGAGGAGTTGGTCCTCGAGGAGAACGTGGTGCGGAAGGCTGCCCGCCACGTCAGCCAAGGGGCGGGAATACGAGCCCAGGCGGGCGTCCGGACCGGCTACGCCCACACCGACGACATCTCGATGCGCAACCTGGAGGAGGCGGCGCGCCAGGCCCGCGCCATCGCCGCCGAGTCTCACTCTTCCGGGGTGGTGGCCGTCGCCGGCGGGAGGCCACACGATCTGTACGCGTTGGCCGAGTCGCCCGTGGCCACCCGGCTCGAGCGCAAGCTGGAGCTCCTGCGATCGATCGATGGGGCGGCGCGCGCGGCCGACCCGCGGGTGCGCCAGGTCATCGTCACCCTGGCCAGCGAGGACGTGGTCATGTTAGTCGTCACCGCCGCCGGCTGGAGCGTGGGCGACGTCCGGCCGCTCACCCGGCTCAATGTCACCGTGATCGCCGAAGAAGGCGCCAGGCGCGAGGTCGGCACCTACGGCGGTGGCGGTCGCGTGACCTTCGACTTCTACCTCGAGGACGAGCGCTGGCGGCGCTTCGCGATAGAAGCGGCGCGCCAGGCCACGCTCAAGCTCACCGCCGTGGAGACGCCGGCCGGGACGATGACCGTGGTCCTCGCCCCCGGCTGGCCGGGGATCCTGCTGCACGAGGCGGTCGGCCACGGGCTCGAGGGAGATTTCAACCGCAAAGGCGTCTCGGCGTTCGCCGGGCGGCTGGGTCAGAAGGTGGCCTCGGAGCTGGTGACGGTCGTCGACGACGGCACGCTGCCCAACCGGCGAGGATCGTTGAACGTCGACGACGAGGGCACGCCGACTTCGCGGACCCTGCTGATCGAGAACGGCGTGCTGCGAGGCTACATGCAGGACAAGCTCAATGCCCGGTTGATGGGAATGCGACCCACCGGCAACGGCCGGCGCGAGTCCTACGCGCATCCGCCGCTGCCCCGCATGACGAACACCTTCATGCTGGCCGGCGAGGACTCCGCCGAGGACATCATCGGCTCGGTGGCGCACGGCCTCTACGCCGTGTCCTTCGGCGGCGGGCAGGTCGACATCACGAGCGGCAAGTTCGTCTTCTCGGCCAGCGAGGCGTACCTCATCGAGAGCGGCCGAGTCACCGCTCCCGTCAAGGGAGCCACGCTGATCGGCAACGGTCCGGATGCCCTGACCCGGGTGAGCCGGGTCGGGGCCGACTTGCGCCTGGACGAGGGGATCGGCACCTGCGGCAAGGACGGGCAATCTGTCCCCGTGGGTGTCGGCTTGCCCACGATCCGGATCGACGGCATGACGGTGGGTGGCACACAGGTATGAGCACGGCGGCCACCGACGTGCTCCGCGCCCTGCTCGAGCGCGCCACGGCTCGCGGCGCCACCGCGGCCGACGCGCTGCTCGTCGAGGACCGGCACTTCAGCGCCACCGTGCGCCTGGGCGAGGTGGACACCGTGGCGCACGCCCGGGACCAGCGCCTGTCCCTGCGCGTCTTCTCCGGTCGGGCGTCGGCGGCGGCCTCTACGTCCGATCTCTCGGCGGCGGCGCTGGAACAGGTCGTCGACGAGGCGACGAGGCTCGCCAGGGTCACCGCCGAAGACCCCTGCGCCGGCCTGCCCGATCCCGGCGAGCTCGCCGGTGCGCCGCCCGATCTGGACCTGCACGACCGGGACGGACACGACTCGGGGCCGGAAGCGAAGATCGAGATCGCCCGGCGGGCCGAGGCTGCCGCCCTCGGGCTCGACACCCGGCTGACGAACTCCGACGGGGCCGAATGCTGGGACCGCCAGGCGCGCTACGCCTACGCGACGTCCGCCGGCTTCGCGGCCACGTATCTGACCTCCGGCTTCGGACTGAGCGTCGCCCCGATCGCCTCCAGCAACGGCGAGATGCAGCGCGACGGCTGGTACTCGATGGCCCGGAAGCGAGCCCGGTTGGACGCGCCGGAGGCGGTGGGACGAGTGGCCGCCGAGCGGGCGCTGCGACGTCTGGGCGCCCGCAAGGCCCGGACGGCCGAGGTGCCGGTGGTCTTCGATACGGAGACCGCGGCCAGCCTGGTCCGCAGCGTCGCCGCCGCCGCCGCCGGGCCCAGCCTCTATCGCCGCGCGTCGTTCTTGTGCGATCGTCTCGGCTCGCGGATCGCCGCCCCCGTGGTGACGATCGTCGATGACGGGACGATCCTCGGCGCGCTCGGCTCGCGGCCGTTCGACGGCGAAGGGCTGCCCACCCGGCGCACCGTCATCGTCCGAGACGGGGTGCTGGAATCGTATCTGCTGGACAGCTACAGCGCGCGCAAGCTGGGACTGAGCTCCACGCACCACGCCGGACGCGACGGCAGCGGGATGACGGTGGTCCCCACCAACCTCATGCTGCTGCCGGGCCCGGCCGCACCCGAGGAACTGATCGCGTCGGTGCCCAATGGCCTCTACGTCACCGAGCTCATCGGCTTCGGGGTGAACGGGGTCACCGGCGACTATTCGCGGGGGGCGGCGGGACTGTGGATCGAGAACGGCCGGCTGGCCTATCCGGTCGAGGAGATCACGATCGCCGGCAACCTGCTCGAGATGCTGATGGCGATCGACGGTGTCGGGAACGATCTCGTGCTGCGCGACCGCACGGCGTCGCCGACGGTGAAGATCGCTCGCATGGTGGTCGCCGGGAACTGAGCACGGCGATGATCATCGACAGCCACTGCCATCTTCACGACACGGCCTTCGCCGACGTGCGGGAGACGCTGAAGAAGGCCCTGGTGCAGGACGTCTGGGGTGTCGTGGCGGTGGGCTGCGATCCCGATAGCAACCGGCGAACGCTGGCCGTCGCGGCGGCCCTGCCCAAAGGGGTCTGGCCGGCGCTGGGTTTCCATCCCGACCGGCCGGACCTCACCGACGCCGACCTGGACGTGCTGGAAGACCAGCTGCGAGACCACCATTCGCAGATCGTGGCGCTCGGCGAGGTGGGGTTGCCCTGGTATTGCCTGCCCAGCGCGGCTGACCCGCTGGCCGCGATGGAGCAGGGACGTCGGCGCCTCGACCGATTGCTCGAGCTCGCGGTCAGATATGACCTCCCCGTCGTCCTGCACGCGCCCCACGGGGCAGCGGCGCCGGCGCTCGAGGCGCTCAGGCGCCACGGCATCGAGCGGGCCGTCTTCCACTGGCACAAGGCGACGCCCGATGTGACGAAGGCCATCGTGGACGCCGGCTACTTCGTGTCGGCGGGGCCCGAGGTCGTCTATCGGGATCGGGACCGCGAGCTGGTGGCCGCCGTGCCCCTGGAGGCTCTGCTCGTGGAGAGCGACGCGCCCTGGCAATACCAGGGCGAGTTCGAAGGCCTGCCCTCGGGTCCCTGGTTCGCCGGCCGGGTGGCCGAAGAAGTGGCCAAGATCAAGCAACTACCGGTGGACGATGTCGTGTTCCGGCTGTCCAGCAACACCTGCGAGCTGTTCCACCTGCCCTGGAGTTGATCCTTCCTCGGCGGCTCAGACGGTGAACGGCGACAACCGTCGTTCCGCGGCCTCCGGACAATAGTCGTAGCGCTCCGGCTCGGCGGCGAGCCAGGGGCGGATCTCGGGCAAGAGGGCATCGAACGCTGAAGGGAGTGAGACGCGCCGCCGCCGGGACGGCGTCGGAGTGTCGCGGGGTGTCAGCGGGATGACAACTTTGTAAGGCTGTGCTAGGACTGATGGGATGCGCCGCCGGTCCCTCATTGTCGTTTCAGTTCTCTTGATTCTCGCCGGCCTCAGCTGGGCCGGATGGGCCTGGCACCGTTCCCGATGGACCGTCTTCACCGACGACGCTTACGTCGAGGGCACGGTATCTCCGGTCAGCGCGAAGGTTCCCGGGCAGGTCAACGAGGTTCTCGTGGAGGAGCATCAGTCGGTGTCGGCCGGGCAGGTCCTGGTCCGGCTCGACGATCGCGACTGGCGGGCCAAGGTCATGCAGGCCCGGGCGGCGGTGGCCATCGCCGAGCGGCGGTTCCAGGCCGCTAGCGCCCGGGTCGGACACGTACGCGAGATGGTCGCCAGCCAGCGCACGCAAGCGCGCGCTGCCACCATGCGGGCCGAGGCGGCTCGCGAGTCCGCCACCCGGATGGTGGAGGCCAGCCGCGCCATCGTCGAGGCGCGGCGCGCCGCCCTGGCCTCCGCCGTGGCCGAACGTGACCGGGCCCGGGCATTTCGTGACCGTGCCGTGCAGGACCTGGGCCGGGCCCGCGAGCTGTTCGCCCGAGAGCTGGTGGCCCGGCAGTTCGTCGATCACGCCGAAGCGGAGGCCCGGGGCGCCGAGGCCCAGCTCACAGCCGCCGACGAGCGCGTGGCCCAGGGGCAGCGGGATCTGGAGACGGCGCAGGCCGACTCGCGGATGCGCGAGGCAGGCTTCGAGCCGCAGCAGCTGGGCCTGCAGACGGCGCAGGCGCGTATCGTCGATGCCCGCGCCCAGCAGCAGCAGGCTGATGCCTTGGTGCAGGAGGTGCGCGTGCGCGAGGCCGAGCGCGATCTGGCCCAGGCGCAACTCAAGGAAGCGGAGGCGGACCTGGCCCTGTCCCTCTTGAACCTGGAGCACACGGCGATCGTCGCCCCGCTCAGCGGCGTCGTGGCGCGCAAGGCGGTCGAAGTCGGTCAGGTCGTTCAGGTCGGGCAACCGCTGCTGGCGGTGGTGGCGCTGCACGACGTCTGGGTGGTGGCGAACTTCAAAGAAACCCAGCTCCGGCGCATTCGTCCCGGCATGACGGCCGACGTCGTCGTCGATACGTTCCCGGATCGGATGTACCGGGGCACCGTGGACTCGATCAGCGCGGGAACTGGCTCGCGCTTCTCCATCCTGCCCCCTGAGAACGCCAGCGGTAACTGGGTGAAGGTCGTGCAGCGCGTGCCCGTCAAAATCCTCTTGTCGCCGTCCGAGACGACCAACCCGCACACCTTGCGCGCCGGCATGTCGGTCGGCGTCACCGTTCGCCTCCGCTGAGCGTCGCGCGGGTGTAACAACTACACCGCTTCGGCAAAAATCTTCTCAGGGCTCGGGAGAATTCGATTTCTGGCGCTGTCCAGCCTGGCCGGACGGTGCTAGCATCGTGCGTCGCATGCCGCCCTCGACGCTCGAGTTTTTCTATCGCCTCGCCAATATCCTGCTTGGCGTCGCCATGCTGATAGCGGCGGCATTCGTCGTCGCGGAGATCCGGCGCCGTCCGACGATGCGACGTGAGCCGCTGGGTCTGGTGCTGTGCCTCGTCCTGCTCACCGTGGCCATGCGCGGCACGATGCGCGCCGTGTTCGAGGACGTCATCGCCGTGCAGACGGAAGTGGCCTGGACCCTCACCGTGGTGGACTGGCTGGCCGCGCTAGCGGCCGTCGCGTTGCTGGCCCTGCGCGGGCGCTATGGCGTGTTTATCGAGAGCGCGACGGTCGTGCGCGAGTACGAGACCGAATACGCCGCCAAGGCCCAGGAAGCCCGCTCGCTGGCTCAAGTCAACGAGGAACTGCGGCGGCTGGACGAGCTGAAGTCGGAGTTCCTGGCCATGGTGAGCCACGAGCTGCGCACGCCGCTCACCGCCATCGTCGGCTACAGCCGGCTGCTCCTGCGCCAGGCCCACGGCAGCTTGAATCCGCGGCAGATGGAGCACCAGGAGGCGATCTTCCGCGGCGCCCAGCGACTGACCGACCTCATCAACGACCTGCTCGACGTGTCCCGGCTGGAGGCCGCCCGCGTGGAGCTTCACCCGCGCCCCACCGACGCCCGGCAGATCGTCGATCAGGTCCTGAGTGTCGTGCGCGTGGCCGCCCAGGCCAAGCGGATCCGTCTCGTCAACGACGTCGACGCCATGCTCCCGAGCGTCCAGGCCGATCCGACGCGCCTCCATCAGATCCTGGTGAACCTGACGGGCAACGCCGTCAAGTTCACCCCGTCCGGGGGACTGGTGCGCGTGCACGGCGGCGTCCAGAGCGGGCAGGTGTGGATCGCGGTGGAGGATACGGGCGTGGGCATCGCCGCCACCGAGCTGGCTCGCATCTGGGACCCGTTCTACCAGGTCGAATCGCCGCTACGGCGGCGCCACGGGGGCTCCGGTCTGGGCCTGGCCATCGTGCGACGGCTGGTCGAGTTGCACGGCGGCATGGTTCGCGCCGAAAGCGAAGGCGAGAATCGGGGAAGCCGCTTCAGCTTCACCTTGCCCATCGCCGAAGCGGTGCCTGCCGAGAGCCGGGCCGAGACGCCGCCGACTCTGGAACCGGTCCTGGCCGGTCGCGACGTGCTCATCGTCGAGGACGACGAACCGAGCCAGGCCCTGATGCGCTCGGTCATCGAGGACGCGCTGGGGGGCCGGGCGCGGGTCTGCGCCGACGGAGGAGAAGCGGAGGCCGAGGCTCTGGCGCGGCCGCCCGCGCTCATTCTGCTCGATCTGATGCTGCCCCAGGTCTCGGGCTGGGAGGTAGCGCGCCGCCTGCGCCAGCATCCGGTGACGCGCAGCCTGCCCATCATCGCAGTGTCGGCGCTGGCCCGGCCTCAGGAACGCGAGGCCGCTCTGCATGCCGGCTGCGACGCTTATCTCAGCAAGCCGTTCACACCCGACGATCTGGCCCGACTCGTCACCACGACCCTGCTCGGAGAGAGCGTCGTCGCCGGATGAGCGATCAGTCGCCCCGCCTCCTGGTCGTGGAGGACAATCACGACACCGCCGCCCTCCTGCGCGACCTGCTGGAGGCCGAAGGCTATCAGGTGGAATGCGCCGGAACCGGCGAGGCGGCATTGGAGAAGCTCGACGAGTCCCCGGACGTCGACCTGATGGTGCTGGACCTGATGCTGCCGGGGATGAGTGGCTACGAAGTCATCGAGCGGCTGCGCGCGGAGAGCCGCTTCGCCCGGATCCCGGTTCTCGTGCTCAGCGCGCTGAGCAGCACGTCGGCCCGGGTCCGCGGCCTGCGCGACGGGGCCGACGACTACATGACGAAGCCGTTCCTGCCCGAGGAGCTGGTGGCACGGGCGCGCACGCTGGTGACCAGCCGGCTGCTCGAGCGACGGACGCGGGAGATCGAGGCCCTGGACCAGATCGCCCAGGCCAGCCTGGCCGCGGCCGACGTCGATACGCTGCTGCGCCGGATCGTGGAGATCGCCGCCGGGGTCGTGGAGGCCGATGGGGCCACCGTGCTGCTGGCCGACCCGGTCCGGGGAGAGTTGCGAGCCCGGGCCGCCGTCGGGATGGAGGACGATCTCGACGCGCTGTCCCTGCCCCTGGGGGCCGGGATCAGCGGCCTGGCCCTGCAGCGGCGGCTGCCGCTCGTCGTCCCCGACCGCTCGGGCCCGCGAACGCAGGAAGCTGCCACGCCGCGGCGCAGCTTCCGCTCGCTCATGGCCGTGCCGCTGATCGTGGGAGGCGCGCCCATCGGCGTGATCGAGGTGGTGCGGCGGCGACGCTGGATCGATCCTCGGGGCGACCGTCTGCTGCGCATCGTGGCCGATCGCGCTGCCGTCGCCATCGAGCACGCGCGCCTGCAGGGCGAGGCCCGTGAGCTCGCCGACGTCGTGCGGCGGATCGGCGAAGGCGTGGTGGTGGCCGATCTCGATGATCGCATCACGTTCGCCAATCGCGCGTTTCTGGAGATGGTGGGACTCACCGCCGACGATCTGGGTGACCGGCGGTGGACCGAGTTCCTGGCCACCGGACAGGATCTGGGCGCGCTGCAAGTCCAGCTGCGACAGCCGACTTTCGAAGGCGAGCTCCTCGTGCTGGCGCGGGGGGACGAGCCGCGGCCGGTCCATCTCACCCTCTCCACGGTGGAGCGGGCCGGCGGCGGCCGGCACCGTATCGGGGTGTTCCGAGACCTCTCCCGCGAGCACGAGCTGCGCTTCCGGGTCATCCGGGAGCAGAAATTTCGAACCCTCGGCTCGCTGGCGGCCGGCGTCGCGCACAACATCAACAACCGGCTGACACCGGTGCTCGGCTGGACGGAGATGCTCCTGGAGCGTCTGGCCGCCGACGAGCGCATCGAGCCGGGTGACCTCACCCACGCCCTGCAGGTGGTTCACCAGGGGGCTTCCGACAGCGTGGGCACGGTGCGGCGCCTGCAGGAGTACGCCCGGCCGACCCGGGTGCGAGGCCCGGAGGCGGTGCAGCTCCGCGAGGTCGTGGAGCAGTTGCTGGCGCTGACCCGACCGCAGTGGGACAACGAGGCGGCCCGTCGCGGCGTCCGCTACGAGATCGACCTGCGGATCGAGCCGGCGCCGGCGATTCTGGCCGTGGCCAGCGAGATTCGGGAGGCCCTGCTGAATATTCTTGAGAACGCGTTCACGGCCATGCCCGATGGGGGGCGGCTGACTGTGGAGGTCCGCGGTCAGGACGACGCTGCCGTCGTGATCATCTCGGACACAGGTCGCGGGATGAATCCCGACGTCCAGCGGCTGGCTTTCGAGCCCTTCTTCACGACGCGGGCCAGTGAGGGAGGCAGCGGGCTCGGCCTGGCCCTGGCCCAGGAGATCGTCCAGCGCTACGGCGGGCGAATCACGGTCGAGAGCCGCGAGGGGCTCGGCACGACCTTCACGCTGACGTTCCCGGCCGTCTCCGTGGAGACGCCGCGGGACTCGGCCGTCGTGCCCGCGCTCGAGCCGCTGCGCATCCTGGCCGTGGACGACGAGCCGGAAGTGCTCGACCTGGTGCGGGCGATGCTGGTCCACGCTGGCCACAGCGTCTTCGGCGCGGCCTCAGGTCGCGAAGCCCTGGCGCTCTGCGTCCGCGAGCCCGTGGATCTGGTGATCACCGATCTGGGAATGCCGGGTATGACCGGGCTGGCGTTGGCGGCCGAGCTCAAGCGTCAGCGCGCGGTGCCGATCGTGCTCCTCACGGGTTGGGCCGACGAGCTCGCGGAGACGGTCCCTGCCGTAGAGGTCGTCCTGGCCAAGCCGTTCTCGCGCGAGCGCCTCTTCGGCGCGATCGCGCGGGCCGTTCCCGGGCGCGTGCGTCGTTAAGTTGGAGGGGGGCACGAGGCGCGCCCCCCTCCAAACCTCCCCCGTTCGCGCGTGGTGCTACGACGGTCGCTGTCTCACCCGACTGGGAACTTGGAGGGGGCAGAGGCTGCCCCCCTCCAAACCTCCCCCGGCTGCCCCTGCAAATCTCCCCGCTCGCGGGCGGGTCAGCCGAGGGTGAAAATCACGATGGCGACGGCGAGGATCACGCGGTAGACGACGAAGGGCCTGAGCGAGCGGCGCCTGAGGTATGTCACCAGGAACCACACCGCCGCCCACCCGCTCACGAACGCGGCGAGCACGGCGGCGGCGAGCGGGCCGGCCTCGCCGGGGGGCAGCCCCTGCTGGAAGAGGTCGAGCATCTTGAGCAGGCCGGCGGCGCCGGTGATGGGAATCCCGAGCAGGAAAGCGAAGCGGGCAGCCGTCGCCCGGTCGAGACCGCCCAGGAGTCCGGCCGTGATCGTGATGCCGGAGCGTGAGGTGCCGGGAATCAGGGCGAGGGCCTGAGCGCAACCGACCACCAGGGCCCGTCGTATGCCGACCTGCTCCAGCGGGTCGCCGCCGGCCGGTGGCGCTGCCGCCCGGCGGTCCGCGCCCTCCATCACCAGACCCCAGAAGGCGGTGGTGCTGGCGACGACGAGCGGGGAGCGCAGGTGGGCCTCGATGATCTGATCGAAGAGAAGCCCGGCCAGACCGGCGGGCACCGTGGCCAGGACGAGCGCCAGGCCCAGCCGCCGGGACAGGGCGCCGGACAGCAGCGCGCGGAGCTCCTCGCGGAAGTAGGCGAGCAGCGCGCCCAGCGAGCCGAGGTGGATCGCGGCGTCGAAGGCTAGCCCCTGATCCGGCCAGCCCAGCACTCTGGGCACGAGGATGAGGTGACCGGAGGAGGAGACGGGCAGGAACTCGGTCAGGCCCTGGACGACCCCGAGCACCACGGCCTGGGTGTAGTCCATGGGCGCGCCGTATTCTATCATCGCCGCGCGTCGGGGCCGCGTGCGGGCGCATCGACAGCCCCCGGACCCCGTCGTAGAATCCGGGCAGCATGGCGAAGACCGCCAGCCTCGTGCTCATCGGCAACGAAATCCTGTCCGGCAAGATCGCCGATGCCAATGCGCCCTACCTGTGTCGCGAGCTGCGCGAGCTCGGTGTGGACGTTCGGCGGATCAGCGTGATCCCGGACGAGGTCGACGTCATCGCCGCCGAGATCGCCGCGTGCGCGCGAGGCTGGGACATCGTGTTCACCTCGGGGGGCGTGGGGCCCACGCACGACGACGTGACCATGGAGGGAGTGGCTCGCGCGCTCGGCGTCCCTGTCGTGCGGCACCCCGAGCTCGTTGCGCTGCTCCGGCGATACTACGGCGATCGGCTGACCGAGACCCACTTGAAGATGGCCGAGGTCCCCGAGGGCGCCCAGCTGGTGGCGGACGAGGCGCTCCGCTTCCCCACCATCGTGGCCGGCAACGTCTACATCCTGCCCGGCGTGCCGGAGATCTTCCGGCAAAAGTTCCAGGCCATCCGGGAACGGTTTCGCGACCAGCCCTACCATCTCAAGAACGTGTTCGTGAGCATCGGCGAAGGCACCCTCGCCGACTACCTGAACGCGCTGCTCCGCGAGTTCCCGGCCTTGCTGCTCGGCTCCTACCCCGAGCTCGCCAACCCCGAATATCGGGTGAAGGTGACGCTGGAGTCGCGGGATGCCGGCTATCTCGCCCAGGCGCTGGGCGCGCTGCTGTCCCGGTTGCCAGCCACCGCGGTCGTGAAGGTCACGTGAATTCACCCTCGGCCGGAGCGCTGCTACCGAGCACGTGAGAGGCGTGGTGGTGGACCATCAGCCAGCCTGCTGAAGCGAGCTCGAAGATGTTGGTGGCCAGCACCGTGGTGACGGCGACCCGGCCCGCGACCCGGGAGAGGATGGCCTCGGTGCAGGTCACCCAGGCCAGGTCGCCCTGCAGCGTGGTCTCCTCGTTGGCGATGGTGAAGCGGATCTCCCCGGTGCCGTCGAAGATCGCCTCCCAGGACGCGCGGACGGCGGGCCAGCCGGACAGGAGGGGCCAGCCCGGATGCACGCACTTCAGTGATCACCGTGGGCCCAGACTTTGTCCATCTGGGCGAGGTCCAGCGCTTCGAAAGCCCGGTAGAAGCGCCGGTTGGCCTCCTCCACGGCGGCGCGCGGGCCGCTCATGGCGCCGGACAGGTGACGACGATAGCGTCGCGGTCCCGTCGCAACGGCAGCGCGGTGAGCACGTCGCCCACGCAGGGCCCGGCCGTGCAGAGGCCGCTGGCCGGGTCGTAGATGGCGCCGTGGGTGGAGCAGACGAGCGACCGCCTGTCCTCGCTGAGAAACTCGTTGGGCCAGAGGTCGAGCGGCGTCCCGCGATGGGGACAGCGATTGAGGTAGGCGAAGTAGTCGCCGTCGTGAGCGACGACGAAGCCCTCCACCGTTCGCCCGCCGCACCGGAGGCTGAACTTGGCCGTGCGACCGGGCGGCAGGTCGGTCACCCTGCAGCGCCACTCGGACGTGGCGGCCATGCGCCGCATGTTACCATTCAACCCCGTGCTTGCGATCGACGCCCGTCAGGTAGTGAAGAAATTTCAGTCCGGTCTGTTCCGTCGGCGAGAAGTCACGGCCCTGCGTGGTGTGTCGCTGAGCGTGCCCCGCGGCGCGATCTTCGGGCTCCTGGGGCCCAACGGCGCCGGCAAGACGACGCTGCTCTCCATCATGGCCACGCTGCTCACCCCCGATTCCGGGACGGTCACCGTGCTGGGCCACGACGTCGTGCGTGACGCCGGTCGGATCCGGCGCCGCCTCAACATGGCCAGCGGACGACCATCGTTCCTGTGGAGTCTCCGGGTGGGGGAGATCATCGCCTTCTACGGGCGCCTCTACGGGCTGTCCGGAGCTCGCCTGCGCCGCCGCGTGGAGGTGTTGCTGGACGTGTGCGAGCTGACGTCGTACCGGTCGGCCCAGTACAACGAGCTCAGCACCGGTCTCAAACAGCGTCTGGCCCTGGCCAAGGCCCTCGTCAACGAGCCGGAGCTGCTCTTCCTCGATGAGCCTACGCTGGGCCTCGATCCCGACATCTCCGTGCGGGTACGCGAGCACATCGCCTCCTTACGCCGCGAGCGGGGAATCACGATCATGTTGACCACCCACTACATGCGCGAGGCCGAGCGGCTGTGCGACGAGATCGCCTTCATCAAGGCCGGGCTGATCCTGGCCCGGGGGACCGCCGAGGAGCTCAAGCGTCAGATCCGGATCGGCGACGTCATCGCCTTCAAGCTCGATCCGCCGTCCGTCGGGTGGCTGGCCGACGCGCCCGGGGTGCTCCGCTCGGTGGAGGTCGACGGCTGGACCGAGTGCGCGGTGGACGACGCCGAGAAGCGCCTGCCCGAGCTGCTGCGGGCGCTGCACGCGGAGGGCGCCGTGATCCGCAACGTCCGGGTGCGCGAGCCCGAGCTGGAGGAGGTGTTCGTTGAGCTGGCGCGCTGAAGCGGTGGCGGTATGGGCCTTCGTCGTGCGCAATTTCGTCATGGGCACGCGCAATATCTTCTTCTTCTTCGAGCTGCTGTTCTGGCCCACCGTGGGCGTGCTGTCCATCGGGCTCATGTCCCGCTTTCTCGACCTCCGCGACGAGGCGACGGCATTCATCCTGATCGGGACCCTGGCCCTGTCGGTGGTGCAGGTCTGCGAGCTGGAGGTGGCGTACGTGGTGCTCTTCGACGTGTGGTCGAAGTCGATCAAGCACCAGTTCCTCGCGCCGATCGGCATCCGTCATCTCACCCTGGGCGCCTGGGTGGTGGGGGTCCTGCGCGGGGTGGTGATCTTCGCCGTGCTGGGCGGCCTGGGGTGGTGGGCCTTCGACTTCAACCCGCTGGTCGCGGGAGTGCTCCCGCTGCTGACGTTCCTGATCGGCTGTTTGCTCACCGCCTGGATCGTAGGGGTGGCCGTCTGCGCCCTGATCACGATCTTCGGAAACCGGGCCGAGGCCTTCGCCTGGGCCAGCGTGAACTTCGTCCTCGTGCTGGCCGGTATCTACTATCCGATATCGGTGCTGCCGGGGCCGGCGGCCGCGGTGGCGGCGGCCATCCCGCTCACCCACTTCCTCGACGCCTACCGCTCCCACTTCGGCTTCGCGTCGGAGTTTCGAGCTCCCGTGGCCACAGGCCTGGCGCTCTCGTTGCTCTACGCCACCGTGGCGCATCTCTTGTTCCTGGGCGCGGTGCGGCGGGCCCGGCGCACGGGCTTGCTGCTCAAGATGTCCGAGTGAAGGGGATCGGCGATGACGCTCGATCCGATCGGCTCGGCCGTCGCCCTGGGCTTCATCCTGGGGTTGCAGCACGCCACTGACGCCGACCATCTCGTCGCCGTCGCCACCATCGTCAGTCGTGAGCGCCGCTTCGCCGGCGGCGCGCTCATCGGCGCGCTCTGGGGAGTGGGCCACGCGGTGACCGTGATCATTGCCGGGACCATCCTGATCGCGCTCGACGTTCGGTTGTCGTCCCGGTTCTCCGGCGTCGTCGGGCTGGCCGTGGCCGCGATGATCGTGGCGCTGGGCGTGCTGCGCCTGCGCGAGGCCTTGCGGGGAGCCGGGACGGCGCCGCCCGAGCACCTGCTGGCCGACCACGACCACGGGGCGCGCGAGGCCTTCCACAGCCACGCCCACGCCCACGGGCCTCGCTCGCACGCGCATCCCCACGTCCATCCTTCGCGCCGTCTGCTCGGCGCGCTGGAGGACGGCCGGTCGTGGGCCGGAGTTCGGGCCGCGCTGATCGGGGCCGTGCACGGCCTGGCGGGCACCGCCGCGGTGTCTCTCCTGGTCCTGTCCACGATCCCGTCCGCGTTCGGCGCGGCCCTCTACCTCGTAGCCTTCGCGCTCGGGACGTTGATGGGCATGACGGCCCTCACGGCGGTCCTGGCCTGGCCGGTGAGCCTCGCGCTGCGGCTGCGGAGGGCCCACCGGATGCTGAGCTTCGGCTCGGGAGTCGCCGCTATCGTCTTCGGCGTGTACTACGCCTGGGCGGGCTAGCTCAGCGGCGCACGATGAGCTCGACGTCGCCCTCCCGGCCGACGAGCTCGACGGCGGCGCCGTCGCGGCCCTGGGAGACGCGGAGGCTCACGCGGGAGGCCGCCAGCTGAATCCCGCCGACCTCGATCCACCTCAGCCACGTCGGCAAGCACGGGCGGTCGAGCATGAGCCGATTCTCCCGGGCCTGGGGCGTCAACCCCAGCATGCCCGCGACGAGGTGGAACACGACGCCGGCTGACCACGCCTGCGGCGAGCAAGCCACCGGATAGCGGATCGGCCCCTGGCCGGGACGTTGCGCGAATCCGCAGAACAGCTCGGGCATCCGCAAGCCATCGAAGTTGAGCACGGCCTGGAACAAGCCGGTGGCCAGGGCCAGGAGCGGCTCCTGCAGGCCGTACCGGCGCATGCCCAGCGCGGCGATGGCCGTGTCGTGGGGCCAGACCGAGCCGTTGTGGTAGCTCATCGGATTGTACAGACGCTCGCGGGAGGACAGCGTTCGTACCCCCCACCCGGTGAGCATGTGAGGGGCCATGAGCTGTTCGGCGACGGCCCGGGCCCGGGTCTCGCTGGCGATGCCCGCCCACAGCGCGTGGCCCGGGTTGGAGGAGAGCACACGGCACGGGCGATGCTCGCCGTCCAGGGCCAGCGCGTAGAAACGCTGGTCCTCCATCCAGAAGTCGTTCTCGAATCGCTCGCGCAGCCGACCGGCCCGCGTGCGGAGGCCGGGCGCCAACGCGCCGCGCCCGATCGACTCGGCCACGTCGGCGACGGCGAGCAGGGCGGCGTAGCGGTAGGCCTGAGCCTCGACCAGGGCGATGGGACCCTTCGCGAGCTCTCCGGTGGCGTGCATGATGGAGTCGTGCGAATCCTTCCACCCCTGGTTGTCGAGTCCCACCGGCGAGCGGCGGCGATACCACAGATATCCGTCGTCGGACGGCGCGCCCGAGCGCTCGAGCCAGGCCAGGGCCCGCTCGGCCGCCGGCCACAACTCGCGCGCCAGGTCGAGGTCGGCCGTCCAGCGCACGTACTCGCCGAGCAGGATCAGGAAGAGCGGGGTGGCGTCCACCGTCCCGTAGTACGGCACGAAGGGAATTTCCCGGCAGGCGGCCAGCTCGCCGCGGCGGTACTCGTGGAGGATCTTGCCGGGCTCCTGGTCGGTGAAGGCATCGTCCGTTCTCGCCTGGTAGTGGGCCAGATACCGGAGCGTCCCGCGGGCCACTGCGGGCAGGAACGGCAGCGTCTGCAGCGCCACGAAGAGGCTGTCGCGCCCGAACGGCGCGACGTACCACGGGATGCCGGCGTAGGGCATCATGCCGTCGGCGGTATCGGTCACCAGCAGCCGCAGATCGCCCCAGGAACGCTCTATCCAACGGTTGAAGAGCTCGTGATCGGCCTGGAGCGCGACTGTCTGACGCCGGAACTCGCCGATGGCCTGACGGCGCCGCTCGCTGGCGTGGGTCGGGCTGAGCACCGGGCGGGGGATCGCCTCGGTGCGCGCCGTCACCGTGACCGTGATGTCCAGGCGGGCCGACGCCGGTAGCTCCAGCAGGTACTCGGCGCTCTCCTCGCCCAGGCGGGCGGGAGGCGGATCGAAGGTCAGGCGGGTCGTCCGGATCACGCCGTCCACTCCGCGATAGGGCAGCTCCACCGTATCACGCTGGCAGTCGGGCGACAGCTCCACGCCGCGCCGTGCCCGCCGGAAGCCGCGGACCTCGAACACGTCGGCGAAGTCGGCGCCGAACTCCCAGACCATGAGCAGCTGCACGGGCTCGGGTGCGAAGCTTTCCAGCATCAGCCTCTGGGAGAGCTGCTGGCCATACAGGGTGAGTGTCCGGCTCAGTCGCAGGGTGTGGCGGGGCAGGACGACGCGGCCGTCCTCCAGCAGGTCGGGATTCGTCAGCTCGATCACGCCCTCCAGGGTCTCCTCCGAGACACCGGCGCTGAGCAGGAGCGACTGTTGGTGGCCCAGCCGGAGCTCGAGCCGTCGCAGGAAACGGGTATCGTCCACGTAGAACCCGAACTCGCTCCCGGGCAGGAAGGGGATGTTGCCCCGCCGGTCGGCGACCAGGAACGCGTCGTCGTGCTTGAGCACGATCTTGGGGAGATCGGCGGCGACGCTGGAGGCGAGGATGTAGTAGCGATCGCCAACGAGGAGGTCGTCGCGCGGAGTGTCGATCGTCACGCCGCCCGGGAGACCGCCGTCAGCCGGCGGTAGAGCGCCTCGTAGCCGTCGGCCATGCGGGCGACCGAGAAGCGCTCCTCGAACTGCCGCCGGCAGGCCGCCCGATCGATCGAATCGGCTCGCTTCACGGCCTCCACCATCTCGTCCACGCTGTCCACGATGAAGCCGGACAGTCCGGGCACGACGATCTCGGGCACGGAGCCGCAGGGGCGGGCGATGACCGGCGTGCCGCACGCCATGGCCTCGATCATGGCCAGACCGAAGGGCTCGGGCCAATCGACGGGCAACAGCAGGGCCAGGGCGTCGCCGAGGAAAGCGTTCTTGGCCTCGTCGTCGATCTCCCCGATGAAATCGACGAGGGGATCGTCGAGGAGCGGAGCGATCTCCCGCTCGAAGTAGGCGCGGTCCGCGGGATCCACCTTGGCCGCGATCTTGAGAGGCAGCCCGGTACGCTGCGCCACCGCGATGGCCAGGTCCGGCCGTTTCTCGGGGGACAAACGGCCCAGAAATGCCAGGTACCGGCCGCCCCGTGGCGAGAAGGCATACAGGTCGAGCGGCAGACCGTGATGGACGGTGCTGGCCCAGTTCACCGGCACTCCCCGCAGGGGCAGACGCTGGGCGTCGCTGATCGTCACCACCGGCACGTCGGAGAAGCGGCGGAACACCGGCAGCAGCGCCGCCAAGTCCAGACGCCCGTGGAGCGTATGGAGCGTCGGGGTCGCCACCAGGCGCCCGAAGGGGAAGGCCAGGTAGTCGACGTGGCAGTGGATGACGTCGAACTCGGCCGCCCGTTCGAACACCTCGGCTAGCTCGATGACGTGAGGCGCCAGCGGATCCGGCGTCGGGCCATCGAGACGGAGCGCCCGGGGCACGACGCCGATGAGCTCGGCCGCCGTGCGCGAGTCGGCGCTGGCGAAGAGGGTCACCTTGTGCCCGCGACGGACCAGCTCGTCGGTCAGATGGGCGACGACGCGCTCGGTCCCGCCGTACAGCGCCGGCGGGACACGCTCGTACAGGGGAGAGACCTGAGCGATCCGCAGTCGCTCTCTCGCATCCGCCGGCGGGCGGCCCGTACCCCGAGCGGGAGTGAGCGGCACGGTGGGATCGGCTTCGCCCCCGTTTCCGCTCGTGACCCGCAAGGACACATCGGTGAGGCGCTGCATGCTCTGTGCCGTCGAGCCGGGGTTCGCCGAGGCCGCCTGCCGCACTGCGGGAACGCTAACGGTTGAGGAACTTTCTGACGCTGCCCGCGATGCCGGCGGCGTCGAGGCCGTGCTTGGCGTAGAGTCGCTGCGGGTCGCCGGACTCCCCGAATCCTCGCACGCCGAGGCGCAGGAGCGGCGTGAGCAGTGCCTCGCCCAGAAGCTCGGCGACGGCGCCCCCGAGGCCGCCGGCGATCGCGTGGTCCTCGACGGTGACCACGTGTCCCGTGCGGCCCGCCGAGGTCAGCAGCAGCTCCTCGTCCACCGGCTTGATGGTGGAGGCGTTGACGACCTCGGCCGAGATGCCCTCGGCGGCGAGCAGCGTCGCGGCCTGCACGCAGTTGACGAGCGGTCCCCCGGAGCCGACGATGGTGACATCGTGCCCGGGCCTGAGCACGGGCCAGCGTCCCAGCGCGAAGCGATAGTCGGGCGGGCAGACCGGCTCGACGCTCTGGCGGGTGAGCCGCAGGTAGAGCGGGCCCTCGTGCTCCACGGCGTAGGCGACGGCCTGCTTGGTCTCCAGCTCGTCGGCCGGCTGCACGATGGGAATGTTCGGCAGTGCCCGCAGGCAGGCCACATCCTCGAGCCCCATCTGGCTGTAGCCGTCCTCGCCGATGGCGATCCCGGCATGCGTGCCGACGAGCTTGACGTTGGCGTTGGTGTAGGCGACCGACATCCGGATCGTTTCGAAGCGGCCCACCAGGAAACAGGCGAAGGAGCACACGAAGGGGATCCAGCCGGCCAGGGCCAAGCCCGCCCCGATCCCGATCATGTTCTGCTCGGCGATGCCGAGATTGAAGGCCCGTCCCGGATGCTTCTTGGCGAATCCGACGGTCATCGTGGACTTCGACAGGTCGGCGTCCAGGGTGACGATACGCGGACGGCGCTCCGCGAGCTCGAGCAGGGCTTCCCCGAATGCCGCGCGCGTGGCCTTGGCCGGCACCGTCACCTCCGCTCGAGGGCCCGGAGCTCGTCGACGAGGCTCCGGGCGCCGGCGTCCCGGGCGAGGTGCTCGGCCCAGGCCGCCTCGGGCACGCCCAGGATCTCGCGGATGGCCGCGATGGCCTCGGCCGGCTTGGGAGCCTTGCCGTGCCACTCGGGGTTGTTCTCCATGAACGACACGCCCTTGCCTTTGACGGTGTGGGCCACGATGAAGCAGGGCTTGTCGCGAGTAGCCTCGGCCTGGTCGAGGGCCCTGTCGATCTCGGCCATCTTGTGCCCGTCGATCTCCAGCACCGGCCAGCCGAAGGCCTGCCACTTCGCGGCCAGCGGCTCCAGGTCTAGGATCCTGGCCACGAAATCGTCGAGCTGGATCTTGTTGTAGTCCACGATGACGGTCAGGTTCTCGAGGCCGAACTCCGGCTGACCGAGCTGCGGCGCGGCCAGGGCGGCCTCCCACACCTGGCCTTCCTGGATCTCGCCGTCGCCCAGGATGCAGTACACGCGTGCCGACGACCGGGCCAGGCGCAACCCCAGCGCCATGCCGACGGCGATGGAGAGTCCCTGGCCCAGCGAGCCGGTCGCCGCCTCGATGCCCGGTAAAAGCGTGCGGTCGGGATGACCCTGCAGCGGGCTCCCCAGCTTGCGTAGCGTCACCAGGCGCTCCTCGGGAAAATAGCCTGCCCGCGCCATCGCCGCGTAGAGCGCGGGTACGGCGTGCCCCTTGGACAGCACCAGGCGATCGCGATCGGCCCAGGTCGGGCGGTGGGGATCGTGGCGCATGCGCGCGAACAGCAGAATGGTGATGAGATCGATCACCGACAACGAGCCCCCGGGGTGCCCGGAGCCCGCGTGCGTCAGCATGCGGATGATCTGGACCCGGCAGTCGCGGGCGATCGTCTCCAGGCGGGCGATATCGGCCATCAGGTCAGCTCCTCCATGAAGCCCGCGATCTCCTCGACCCGGACACCACGCACGGCCACTTCGGGCGCGTAGACGACCTCGTCGGCGGCCCACACGATCGTCCCCTTCACGTCCTTGGTGATGCCGACGATGTTGTTCAGCACGTTCGCGATGTTGTCGTTGATCCGCACGGTGTTGGGCCGGAGCGGCGCCTCGATGCGGCCGTCGCGGATGATATACGAATCGCCCACGACGGTGCAGGTGAAATCGCCGGCCGACAGCCCGTTGATCGGGTAGGTGTACCAGATGCGACCGATGTACAGCCCGTCGTTCACGTGCTGGAGCAAGTCGGCCGAGCTCATCGGCTCGCTGCCCTCGAGGATCACGTTCGAGGCGGCGATGGACGGCTGGCTGTCGAACTGACGGCCCCCGCCGTCCCCGAATCGGAAGCCGTTGCGGGGCACCAGCGCCGCCTCGGCCGGCGCGCCGCTGGCGCCCAGTTTTGACGCCAGGCCGGCATCGCGGAGAAGCCGCCGGGTCTCGTACCAGTTGGACAGACACCCGACGAGGAGGCCGTCACGGATCAGGTCGGTGCGGCCGGTCGGCAGACCTTCGCAGGTGATCCCTTTGGAGCCCATGAGCCCGGGCCGGGCCCCGTCGTCGTAGATCGTGAGCGACGGCGAGGCGACCCGGCGGCCCAGCTTGCCCAGAAACGGCGTGCTAGAGGAATAGAACGCGCTCGCGCTGCAGGCCGGGACGACGAGGTTGTTCAGAAGATCCGTGACCGGCTGGCGGCCGAGGATCATCGTGTACGTCCCGGAGCGGACGCGATGGCCGCCCACCGCGGCGGTGGCGTTCTGGGCGGCTTCCACCCCCGCTTCGTCGGTGAAGTGATCGAGCCGCGTCCCCGTGGACCAGCCCGACCCCTTGGCCTGCCGGGCCTCCACCATCCCGGTCACGAACGCGGTGAGGAGCGTCGACTCGTCGGTCTGCGTCTCGGGCATCGCGGTGGAGGCGATGGCCATGCGTTCCTGCAGGATCGTCACATCGCCTCCCAGGATCAGGCCGAGCGCTCGCAGTCCCGCTTCGCTGGTGGCCAGGTCGGCCAGGCGCGAGGAGGCGAGAAACGTCCTGAGCGCGCCGTGGATGACGCTCCAGCCGGCCTCGACCAGCCGCGCGTCGTCCAGGCCCATGAGGCGCGGGTCGTGATAGTCGCGGAGGCTGCGTCTCTCCGGGCGCGGCCGTGGCAGCGAGACGAACTCGGGATCGCGGATGGCGGCGGCGCGAGCCTTCGCGAAGGCCCGCTCTACGCCGCGCTGCGAGAGGTCGGCCGGCTCGGCACCGAACCCCAGCCACGGGCCGTCCGGCCCATCGAAGACCACCTGCAGGCCCAGGCCCCACGCCTGCGAGGACTTGGGCTCCTCCACGCCGTTGCAGGGGATATGGGAGGTGTAGCAGAGACGCGTGAGGAGCGCGGTGTTGGCAGCCGCGAACGCCTCGACCTCGCGGACGCCTGGCTGGGCGTGCGCGAATGCCAGCGCGGCGCCGACGGCTCGGGCGAGGTCACTGGTCTCGATCACCGCCGCTGACCTTCGGTCGGGTAACCCTTCTGGGCCCAGCCCGGCAAGCCTTCGTCGAGAACCTTGTGGTTGCGCCAGCCGCGCGCATACACGATGTCGCTGGCCCCCCGGGCCAGCGCGTGGGGGCAGGTTCAATAGAAGACGACCAGCTGAGTCCGGGGGACCTCGCGGAGCCGCCCGGGCAGGGCGCGCAGCGGAATCGAGCGCGCGCCCTTGATGTGCAGCTGCTCATACTCGGGCGGCGTGCGCACGTCGACGATGGTCACGGCGGTGCCGCCGTCCACCAGCCGCTTCAACGCGTCCACCCCGATGAAGGCCACCGGGTAGTTGGGTGGGGCCGCCGGCGCGGCGGAGCCCAGGAGCAGGACGGCTATGACCACGAACGTCAGTAGGGCCCGCACCTCAGCCCCCGACGACGCGGGCCCGGCTGCGGATCGTGGGCCCGCCGTTGCCGAGCTTCTTGGTCTGCATCGGCTGGCCCTTGCCGCAATTGGGGATCGGATAGAGCAGGAAGTCCGAGCCCACCGCGTCCACGTTCATGAGGTAATCGCGGGTGTCGGCGGCGATGCCGCCATCGCGGTAGAGCCGGCCGAGCTGGCCGTTGCGGATCTCGTAGACCGTGCGGGCCGAGATCCGGAAATTCTCCCGACTCTCCGCGATCGAGGGCGTGCGGTGCCCGGCCAGGTAGAACCCCCGGTCCACTTCGGCCACGATGTCTCGGGGATCGCGGTCGCCGCCGGCGAAGACCGTGTTCGACATACGGACGAGGGGCACCAGGGCGGCGTCGGTGGCCTTGTAGTGACCGTTGGGCGCCCCTCCGAAGACCGCCGCCGTCTGCCGGCTGTTCATGAAGCCCGTGAAAATGCCGCGATCGATGTGCACGACGCGGCGGGCCGGCGTCCCCTCGTGATCGTAGCGGTAGTGACCGTAGCCGGGCAGTCCGGGATCGGAATACGCGGTCACCAGCGGTGAGGCCACCGGCTTGCCGAGCTGGTGCTCGTCCAGACTGCGCAGCAGCCAGGAGCGGCCGGCGTAGGCCGTCTCCATCTTGAGGGCCCGATCGAGCTCGACCGGGTGCCCGACGATCTCGTGGGAGACCAGGGTGTTGTAGTGAGGATCCGTGACGACGACCACCTCACGATCGGAGGTCGGCAGGACCGGCGCCTCGGCCAGCGCCGCGGCCTCGCGGGCCAGAGCCAGCACGAAGTCGCGGAGCGGCGGAAAGCGCATCATCGGCTCACCCACCCCGCCGGCCACGATCTCCCAGCCGCGCTGGTGCCCCATCACGTCGTAGAGGTCCTGGTTGACCGTACCGCTGCCGGCCACTACGGCGCACCCGCCTTGCGTCAGCGCGAACGCTTGATCGATCAGGGCGCCTTCCGTCGAGGCGAACAGCTCGCGGGAGAGCTGCGTGAGCACGCCCACGTAATTGTGGTGGATGCGGGCGTCGAGGGCCGCGACCTCCCGCGATAGCTCGGTGGCGAGGCGGACCATGTCGGCCAGGGGGACCGTTCGGGGGTCGACCTGATAGACCGCGGGCACGGTGTCCACGCACACGTCGGTCGCATGCAGCCGCGTGTTGGCCAGCGCCTCACCGAGGGCGCCGAACTTGCCCCGGGCATCCGCCTTCATCTCGGCGTTGAGGGTGGCGCGGCGCCAGGCCTGGCGAATCGCCTCGCGAATGATCTGGTCCAGGCGAGGCAGATCGCTGGCGCCCAGGCTCAGGCCGACGTAGCCGGCGGCGACCGCGCGGTCGCCGGCGAGGACGCGGACCCCCAGGGACAGCGCGTAGTCGTCGCCGGAGAAGCGGCTGGCCCCGTTCTCGGCGGCCGCCCCCTTGGCCTCCACGGCTTCCAGGCGCAGGTCGGCGTACGTGAGATGGGGAAGGCGACCGGCGGTGTCGCGGAGGACGTCACGGATCATCGGCTTGAGGCCCTCGATGACCTCGACCGAGACGCGCGTCACCGTCACGCCTCGCCTCCCAGGGGTTCCACGAGCACCTCCTCACCGGCGGCCACGTCGCCGCGTTCCTCCTCCAGCACGATGAGACAGTTGCCGGCGACCATCGAGCTCAGGATGCCCGATCCCTGCGGGCCGGTGGTTCGAACGCGCCACTCTCCGGCCTCGAAGCGGAGGATCCCGCGCTTGAACTCGCGACGACCCTGCTTCTTGCGCATGGGCTCCTGGGCGCGCGCCGACCACAACTCGGGCAGGATGCGGCGCCGACCGGCCAGGGCATAGAGGACGGGTCGCGCGAAGAGCAGGAAGGCCAGCATGGACGCCACCGGGTTTCCCGGCAGGCCGAAGAAGTGCGCCTGACCGATTCGGCCCACGGCCAGCGGGCGGCCCGGCTGCATGGCGACCTGCCAGAAGTCGATGCCGCCGATCTCGGCCAGGACCTCCTTGACGAGATCGTAGACGCCCACCGAGACCCCGCCCGAGGTGACGACGACGTGGGCGCTGGCGGCCGCCTGCCGCAGGCGCGCCTGCAGCTCGTCGCGGTGGTCGGGCACGATGCCGAGGTCGGTGACGACGGCCCCGCACTGCTCGGCCAGCGCCCGCAGCGTGAAGCGGTTGGCATCGTAGATCTGGCCCGGCTTGCGGGGGGTTCCCGGCTCGGCGACCTCGTCGCCGGTCGACAGCAGCGCCACGCGCGGACGCTGGGCCACCAGCACCTGGCTCAGCCCCAACGAGGCGAGCAGTCCGAGCTCCTGCGGGCGAAGGACGCTTCCCGACTCGATCACCACGCTGCCCGTCTGCACGTCCTCGCCACGGAACCGAACATTGGCCGCCTTGGCGATGGGCGGCACGCGGACGCGGTCGCCGACGCGCTCGACGTTCTCCTGCGGATAGACGGTGTCGGCGCCCGCGGGCATCGGCGCCCCCGTCATGATGCGGATGGCCTGGCCGGACCGCAGGGAGCCGGTGAACACGTCGCCGGCCTGCAGATCGCCCACGACGGTCAGCTCGCGGGTTCCGCTGGTCGGGAGGTCGGCGCTGGACACCGCGTACCCGTCGACGGCGGAGTTGTCGGTGGGCGGGACGTCGAAGGTGGCCCGCACGGCTTCCCACAGGACGCGACCGCGGGCGTCGGTGAGAGGCAGGAGCTCGGGAGCCGTGCGTTCTCTGACTCGGGCGAGGATGCGAGTTTGCCCATCCCCCACCGAAATCATGCCGTTATTATACACGTCGTGAACGGGCTGCCTTCCGGCCCCGCCCCGCCCGCCGGGTTCTGGATCCGCGCCGTCGCCCTCGTGATCGACATGCTGGTCTGGTCGCTGGTCCGACTCTCGCTGGATATCGTGGCGACCGGCCTCGGCGCCCAGGACGTCGACGACTCGCCCTTCTTCCAATCGACGCTCGGTTTCTTCAGCCTGTTCTTCACGGCGCTCTACACCACCGTGCTGCACGCCCTCGATGGGCAGACGCTGGGCAAGCTCGCCGTCGGTGTCCGGGTTGTCGGCGTGGACGGCGAGCGGCTGCCGTTCGGCGCGGCGCTGCTGCGCTGGTTCGCCCTGTTCCTCTCGCTGCTGCCGTTGGGGTTCGGCTTCATCATGGCCGGGCTTCGGCGCGACAAGCGCGCGCTGCACGATCTCATCGCTGGCAGCCGTGTCGAGCGCACCGGGACGCGCCGCCCCCGTGGCCCCGCCCCGGTGGAGGAGTCCACCGCCAGCACCCCCTGACCGACCTTGACAGGCGTTGCCTCCTGTCACTATCTTTGGGGCCACGGGATAGGGAGCAGGGTGTAGGTGCACCCTTAGCGCGCCGCTGTTCTAGGGCAGGAGGTTTCGGGGCATGCCCGCAAAGCTGTTCGTCGGCAACCTCTCCTTTCAGGCCACTGAAGAGGACCTCCGCGAGCTGTTCGCCCAGGCCGGAACCGTCGAAACCGTCCGTATCATCACGGATCAGTTCACCGGGCGGCCCCGGGGGTTTGGCTTCGTGGAGATGGCCACGAAGGAGGAAGCCACCAAAGCCATCGAGATGCTGAATGGCCGGCTCTTCCGTGACCGCAACCTCGTCGTCGACGAAGCCCGTCCCCAGCCTCAGCGGGGTCCCGGGGGGGGTGGCGGAGACCGCGGGGCGCGCGGTCCGCGGCCCGGAGGCGGCGGTCCTGGAGGCGGCTGGCGCCGCTGACCGGCAGGCCCCGGCCGTCGCGGGGCCGATTCAGAAGAGCGTGAGCTGCGCGGAGGGCTCCGGTTCCTCCGGGCCTGGCGGCCGGAGCCCCTCGTGGTCGATGAACGCGCGGAAGCGCTCCCAGATCTCCTGGAGTTTGGCCTGGTAAAACTCGGTATTTTCATCGGGGCGCGCCGGGTCCCAGGCGCTCAGCAATCGCGCGCACTCGTTGACGGCGACGCTTGCCCCGCGTCCGGCCACGTAGTACGACACCTGATCGCCGGGCTGCCAGGCCCGGCCCGAGCGCTCCGCCAGCTCGTAGGCCGCCGAGGGGCTGCGGGCGCCGGCCTGCAGGCGCTGCCGATAGACCTCCAGCGTCTCTCCCAGGGTCTCCGTCCGGGCGAAGAGCCGGGCGGGCACGCGCCGGGCTGCGAAATCGGCCATCCAGCGGTCCACCTCGGCCTTCACCTCCATCCGTCTCCCGGTGAGCAGCAGTCGCACGACCTGCTCGATCAGCTGCCGCTGAAAGGGCTCCAGGACGCGTGAACGGAAGGCCGAGCCGCGGAGGCTCACCCGGCCCTGCTCGTCGAGGAGCGCGTAGGTCTTGAGCTTGTAGCTCAACATCGCCCGGAACCGTCCGTCCAGCTCCACCTGGATCCCGGGCGGCAGCCCTTCGGTGATGCGATCGACGAGGCGATCGTCATCCGCGGGGCAGTGGGTTGCGGGTGGCACGAAGTACACGCCGTCGGTGTCGGCCTCCAGCACGGTGGCGCCCAGGACACCGAGTCCATCGATGAGCGCGCTCACGACAGCGCGGCCCTCGGTCGTGACCCGGTCGGCTGCGGCGTAGTCGTTGAAGTGGCCGCCGCCGAACGCCAGGTAGCCGTAGAAGGCGTTGATCAGCAGCTTGAAGGCCTGCTGCAGAGCGCTGAGGTGCGCGCGCTCGTGCTCGGGCGCCTCGCGGCTCAGACGCTTGGCCGCCACCCGGAACGTCCGCAGGCGTCCCAGCAGCTCCAGGAAGACTCCGAGCTCGTCGCCGGCGGGCGCGATGTTCCGGGCCAGCATGAGCGACGGGTAGAGCGAGGTGACATCCACGTGGAGCACCGGGCGGGCGACGCCCTGCTGGAACAGGGCGACCAGCGCTCCGCTCACCAGGGCGCCGGGCCGGGGCAGGGGAATCGCGTGCCGCCGATGCAGGTACTCGCGCAGCATGAGGGCGTCGATCTTGGCCGCCGGCCCGCGCAGCGTCGTCGACTGCAAGTCGAAGGGCACGACCTGAGCCTGCGCGAAGTACGGGGGGGCGAGAAGACTAGACACGCCAAGCGTCTCGATGGCGTCGTCGAGCGCGTAGGCCATGAGGCGGTCGGGATGCTGGTGGAACTCGCGAGAGATCGTCGCGGGGTCGACGTAGGTTCGATCCGGCGCGGCCACGCCCAGGTGACGGGCGATGTCCTTCAACCCGAACGAGGGCAGATCCCGTGTCGCGACGTCGTGTAGATGGGCCAGGATCCAGGTGTCCACGATGTGGCGTCCGGCCGCCTGGTAGCGCCGGTAGCCGAGGGCGCGCTCGGCGATCTGCAGGCGCGCGGGGCGGCCGGCCAGCGCACTGCCGTCGCGGCCCCAGGCCAGCGTCAACCCCCAGCGTCGGGCCCGCATCTCCAGATATTCGAGGTCGAAGCGGAAGATGTTGTGGCCCTCGATCACGTCGGGATCGCGCGCCCGGATCATCCGTCCGCATTCCTCCAGGAGATCGCGCTCCTCCATCCGATCGCCCCGGATGACGTGACGGAAGCCGCTGGTATCGGCGAGCGCGACGGCGATCACGCGATCCGTCGGCCGAAACGGGCTCGGAAAGTCGAAGCCGTCGCCGGTGAGCACCTCGATGTCGAGGGCCAGGCGCCGGAGGTCGGCGAAGCCGAGCCCGCCGAAGAACGTCCGCCCGCTCAGCAGCAGGTACTGATGCACGGGGTCGGGAAGAAAGCGATACGGCGCCGTCGGCGCGTTCGGAGCCAGCCCGGTCCGCTCGCGGCATACCTCCCGTGCGGCCAGGGCGTCGCTCCAGGTTCGCAGGCGCGCCAGCCACCGCAGACTTCCCGCCCCGGCCAGCCGTTCCACGCCGACCAGTCCGGCGGCGTCACGGACGAGATCCGGCTCGGCGATCAGCAGGAAGGGGGTGAAGGGCTCGGCTTCGGTGGTGAGGGCACCGTTCACGCGGCGCCAGACGCACATGGTGACACCGTCGGGATCGAGGCGACAGGCGACGATACCCCCGGTCGGATCCCACCCGAACAGGAGCGGCGTGCGTTCGAGCGTCAGCAGCGCGCGCCGTCCAGGATCGCGGCCCGCGCGCGAACGGCCTCGCTCACGTCACGCATTCTACCCGGGAGCCGTTGTATCCTCAACGCCATGCGGCGAGCCGCGGCGTGTGCGCTGGCGGTGCTCTCGCTGGCCGGCTGCGCCGCCCGGCCCGTTCATTTTCCCAACGCCACCCCGGCCGCGCCGCGCCAGGTCCCCGCCTGGCTGTGGCGCCCGGCCGGAGACGGTCCGTTCCCGGCGATGGTGCTGTTGCATGGCTGCCACGGCGTGTCGGCGTCCACGCAGGCGTGGGGCCGCTGGTTCCGCGACCGGGGCTACGTCGCGCTCGTGGTGGACAGTTGGGCGCCGCGAGGCATCGCCGACGGGTGCCTGCCGACCTCCCCCGACCTGCCAAGCTCCGAACGGTTCGACGACGCGATCGGCGCCGTGCGCTGGTTACAGGCGCGGCCCGACGTGGCCCGCGAGCGGATCGGCGTGGTGGGCTGGTCCAACGGCGGCGTGTTCGCCATGGCCCTCGTCAACGGGCCCAGCCTCGAGCGGGCCCGGCGCCGAGGAGTGGCCGTGCCCGAGCCCGGAGTCGCGGCGGCGGTGGCGTTCTATCCCGGGGGCTGCTATTCGCTGGTGCACGAGGTGGCCGTGCGGCCGCTGCTCGTCCTGCTGGGCGGCGCCGACGACTGGACGGTGCCCGGCCCGTGTCGGGAGATGGTCGATTCGATGAAGCGGCGTGGCGCCGACGTCTCCATCGTCCTCTACCCGGGCGCGGTCCACTACTTCGACGTCGAGGGCCAGGCGCGGGCCTACCTGGCGGAGGTCGCGAACCGCAACAAACCCGGCGAGTGTTGTGGGGCCACCGTCGGCTACGACGCCGTCGCCGACGCCGACGCCCATCGCCGTGTCGCCGAGTTCTTCGGCTATCATTTGATACGCGCAGGAGCGGGACGCTGATCGGGTGGGGGACGTGACGCCGCGGGTGTTTCCGGCGGGGCACGGGGGCGAAGCCCGGGGGCCCGTGCCCTGTTCAAAAGCCGCACTATGGATCTAGGACTCAAGGACAAGATCGCGCTGGTGACGGCGGCGAGCAAGGGGATGGGGCGCGCCTGCGCCCTGGGCTTCGCCGCCGAAGGGGCGAAGGTCATGATGTGCGCCCGGAACGAAGCCGAGCTACAGGCGGCCGCCGCGGACATCCGAACGCGGACCGGCGCCCAGGTGCAGGCGATGGTGGCCGACGTCACCAGGGCGGCGGACGTGAAGTCGCTGGCCGCCCACACCCGCGAGCGTTACGGCGGCGTCGACGTGCTGGTCGCCAACTGCGGTGGCCCCCCTCGAGGCGGGCTCACGGAGATGACGGACGAGCAGTGGTACGGCGCCTTCGATGTTTCGGTGCTTTCGGTCGTCCGGCTGATCCGCGAGGTCCTGCCCTCGATGCGCGAGCGGCAGTGGGGGCGCATCCTCACCATCCAGTCGGTCTCGGTCAAACAGCCGGTGGAGGGCTTGTTGCTGTCCAACGCCGTACGGCCCGGCGTGGCCGGGCTCGTCAAGAGCCTGGCGCCGGAGCTCGGCAAGGACAACATCACGATCAACGTGGTGTGTCCCGGCCGAATCATGACCGAGCGCTTTCTGAGTGGGGCGAAGCAAGCGGGGCTCCCCACCGACGCCTACGTGGCCCGGTCCAGCACCGAGATCCCCCTCCGGCGAATCGGCACGTCGGAGGAGTTCGCCAACGTGGTGGTCTTCCTGGCTTCCGAGCGGGCGTCGTACGTGACGGGCGTGGCCATCCAGGTCGACGGCGGACTCGTGCGCGGGCTCTTCTGACAGGCCGGCCGTGCTTGGCGGCCTGCGGGGCGCCCTCTCCCGGTTCTTTGCTCACGACGGGTTCTTTCTGGCGGCCGGCCTGGCGTTCTTCTTTCTGATCTGTCTGATTCCCCTCGTTCTCCTGGGTGTGTCGCTCGTCGGGTTCGTGCTGTCCACGGAACAGGCCGCCGAGGAGGTGGTGGGACAGCTGGCGCGGAACTTTCCCGTCTACAAGATCGAGATCACCCGGGTGCTGACGCGGATCGCCCAGACGCGCAACGTGTCCGGGCTGGTGGGGACGGCGATCCTGGTGCTGTTCTCCACCTCGCTCTTCGCCGCGACGCGGCTCGTTCTGCATCGGCTGCTCGGGGTGCGGGGTGGACGCGGCCTGGTGAGCAATCTCCTGGTGGACGCGGTCATGGTGCTGCTCCTCAGTGTGCTGCTGTTCGCCACCACGGTCGCGACGTGGCTCGCCCAGTGGTTCTACGAGCTGGTGCTCGAGCCCCGGGAGCTGCCGTTGGTCTGGGTGCAGACCCTGGGTATCGCCCTCAGCGTGGCCGTGTCGACGGCGATGTTCTATTTCGGTTACCGCTACGTGCCTGCGCGCCGGGTGCGCGCGGGGCCCGCCCTGGCCGGGGCGTTCTTCGCCGCGCTGTTGTGGGAGATCGCCAAGCAGCTCTTCCGCATCTATATCTTGCGAATCGGCCTCTACGCGCAGATCTACGGGGCGCTCACCGTGCTGGTGGCGTTCGTGATGTTCGTCTACTACTCGGCCGTCGTGTTCGTGTTCGGAGCGGCCTACGTGGCCGTCCTGGATGCCCGCAAGCGCTGAAACCGTCGTGGAATCCTGTGCTATTGTCTGCGGCGTTTCTCCAGCACAGGCCGGGGGGCGGACATGATCCTCAAGGACAAGGTGGCGGTGGTGACGGGAGCCGGCCGCGGCATCGGGCGAGAGATCGCCTTGCACCTGGCCCGGCTGGGCGCCCAGGTGGTGGTCAACGACTACGGCGGATCGGAAACGGGCCAGGGGGACTCGGGAAGCCCGGCTGACGAGGTAGTGGGCGCCATCAAGGCCGCCGGGGGACGGGCCGCCGCGAGCTACGACTCCGTGGCCACCATGGCCGGCGGCCAACGCATCGTCCAGACCGCCATCGACGCCTTCGGGCACGTCGACATCGTGGTCAACAACGCCGGTATCCTCCGCGATCGCATGGTCTTCAACATGAGCGAGGAGGAGTGGGACGCCGTCATCGACACGCACCTCAAGGGCACGTTCGCCGTGACCCGGGCGGCGGCGCCGTTCATGCGCGAGCGGCGGTCGGGCCGCTTCATCAACATGACCTCCACGTCGGGACTGGTGGGCAACGTCGGGCAGGCCAACTACGCCGCCGCCAAGATGGGGATCGTGGGCCTCACCAAGGTCGTGGCGCTCGACATGGCCCGTTACAACGTCACCGCCAACTGCATCTCGCCCTTCGCCTGGACGCGCATGATCGGAACGATCCCCACCGAGACGGAGGCGCAGCGCGCCCGCGTGGAGAAGATCAAGAAGCTCTCGCCGGCGCACATCGCGCCGGTCGTCGCCTTCCTGGCCTCCGACCACGCCAAGGACGTCACCGGCCAGGTGCTGGGAGTGCGTGGCAAGGAGATCATGCTGTTCGGCCCCATGCGCCCGGTGATGCGCATCCACCACGCCGAAGGCTGGACGGTGGAGCGCCTGGCCGAGATGTTTTCCGGCACCCTCCAGCACCACCTGGCGCCTCTGGACACGTCCGCGCAGTACTTCAACTACGACCCGCTTGTCTAGGCAAGCCAGCGCCGGGCTAAGTCGCCCGCACTAGTTATTGCCGGGGACCGGGCGACCGCGGCATCGGGTGTCGCCGTGCGTGCACATGTGCAATTCTCACAAGGGAGAGGAAATTTACTTCCACTTCTCGGCACTCCATGCAACAATCCACCGACGTAAGAAATGCAGTTTCTGACGCGCCGCCTACAGTATCTCGCGCTGATCACGCTCGTTGCCGTGTCCGGCTGCGGCAGCGGGCGCCTGGTGGTGCCGGTGTCGATCGAGACGGGAACGCTGGCCCTACCCAGTGATGCGCGCGAGCTCATCGATCCCGAGCGCGCCGTGCGCGGCATCGCCGCCATCCTCCGCCACGATCTCGAGCTTCCGGTGCCCGAACAGGTCACGGTGTACGTCTACGGCTCACGAAAGGTCTTCGAGCGAGGCCTCATCCAGGATGCCCACGTCTCTCCTCTGCGGGCGGCCGAGCTCAGCGACTTCGCCATCGGGGTGGGCAAGCGGCGTCAGCTGCTGCTCAATGACGAGGGCGCGGACCGCCAAGGCCGCGAGTGGCTACGCCTGATCGCGCACGAGATGGCCCACGTCTGCCAGATCGAGCTGGCCGAAGGCGAGGGGCGCGCCGACCAGTGGCTGGCCGAGGGCATGGCCGAATGGGTCGCCTTCGCCGTGCTGGAGCGGTTGGGGCTCGATGCGATGAGCAAGCGCCGCGTCGCCGCCCGGCTGGGCGTGCGCAGCCACGCCGCGCTGGCCGCCGCCCGCCTGGATCTGGAGACGCTCGGCTCCCCTCGCGGCTTCACCCTGCGCCACCGCCGTGAGGGCTCGCTGCCGACATACCAGTTGGCGTACTTGATGGCCGACTATCTGATCCAGCGCGAGGGGTTCAACCGGGTGACCGCCTACTTCCGCGCGTTCAGCCGGAACCAGGACCGCCGGGCGAACTTCGAGCAGGCGTTCGGGCAGCGGCTGGAGGAATTCGAGAGCGAGGTTCTCGCCCACCTCCGCTCCGTTGTGCACTGATCGGCATCGCCGGTTCCCCGTCCGCCTCGTCGCCTCCGTCCTGATCCTGGGCCTCGGCGCACCCGTCGCCGCGGCCGCCGAGCCCCTGCTGGTGGCAGTCGGTGACGTGACCTCGTCGACGGCGGTGCTGTGGGCGCGCGGCGTGGCCGACGGTGGGGTCACCGCCGCGTACGGCCCCGCGGGCGTGGGACCGGCGAGCACCGTCGAGCTCGACGTGAGGCGGGCCGGGGACTGGACGGCGAAGACGCGCCTGTCGGGCCTGCGTCCGGCCACGCGCTACCGCTATCGTGTCCGCGCCGGTGCCGCCGAGGTCGGCGGCGAGTTCGTCACGGCGCCGCCGGACGATTCGCCCATACCGGTCCGGTTCGTGTGGAGCGGCGATCTCGGTGGCGGTGGGGTCTGTCGGCCGCGCGAAGGCAGCCACCCGATCTTCGACGCCATGGCGAGGCGCCGCCCGGACTTCTTCCTGTTCGTGGGGGATACGATCTACGCGGACCATCTGTGCCGGGGGCCGGCCGTCGCGCGGGGCGCCAACTTCCGGGCGACGACGCTGGCCGGGTTTCGGGCCAAGCACCGCTATTACCGGGGTGATCCCGGCATGGTCAGATTGTTGAGGCGAACCTCGGTATCGGCCATCTGGGACGACCACGAGGTGCGTAATGACTTCGATCACAGCGACCCGCTCATGCCGGCGGGGCGCCAGGCCTTCCTGGACTACTGGCCGATCCTGCCGCCTGCCGGCGAGCCCACGCGGCTTCATCGCGCGCTGCGGTGGGGTGGGCTACTGGAAGTGTTCGTCCTCGACACTCGCCAGTACCGCAGCGCCAACCGTGAGCCGGACGGTCCGGGCAAGACCATGCTGGGTGACGCCCAGCGGCGGTGGCTCATCGACCAGGTGAGCGCCTCGTCGGCTGTCTGGAAGGTCGTCGTCAGCAGCGTGTCGCTGTCGGTGCCGACCGGCCGCACCCACCGCGACTCCTGGTCCAACGCCAGCGTGCGGGGCGTTCCCGAAGCCGATTCGACCGGGTTCGCCGTGGAGCGCGACGCCATCATACACACCTTCCGCCAGCGCGGTGTGCGCAACCTGGTTGTCCTCACCGCCGACCTTCACCACGCCGAGGTCATCAGGCACCGCCCGGCGCCGGAGTTCAGGTTCCACGAGTTCATCGCCGGGCCACTGGCCGCCTCGCAGGGACGCCCACGGCCGCTGGATGCCGCGCTGAATCCGCACTCGTTGTTCGGCCGGGGCCGCGTCAACAACTTCGGGGAGATCGCCATCGAGCCGGGCGTCCTCACCGTTCGAATCGTCGATGAGACCGGCCGAGAGCTGTTCACACACAGGATCCACGCGGATTGAGGAGCCGACCATGATCGAGCTGACGCTGGAGATGGCAGAGCGAGCGGTTCGGGCGGCTCAGGCCAAGGCCCAGGCCCTGGGCACGCCGATGACGGTCACCGTCGTCGACGAGGCCGGACGTCTCGTTCTGAGCGCGCGCGGCGATGGCACCGGGTTCTTCACACCGGAGACGTCGCGGGCGAAAGCCGTGGCGGCGGCGGCCTTTCGGCGCCCGACCGCCGAGATGGCTGCGCAGGGGGCCAAGGGCTGGGGTTTCTGGCAGGCCATGCCCGTCATCGTGCAGGGGCAGCTTTTGCCCACGCTCGGGGGAGCGCCGATCGCGAGGAACGGGCGGGTGATCGGTGGCATCGGCTGCGGCGGCGGTACCGGCGAGCAGGATCAGGAGTGCGCGGAGGCCGGCGCCCGGGTGCTCAGCGCCTGACGAGACGGCGTGGGACCAGCCCCGTGGACCATGCCGCCAAGCCAGCGACACTGAGGGCGACACCGGTGAGCTCGGCCCAGCCGGCGCCATAGAGGAGCGTCACCGGGCCGCTGCCCGGCGCCAGCCGAACCTCGAGGTCCCAGAGCGGTCCGCGCCGCGTTTGCAGGGCGACTCCGTCTCGTTCGGCGCGCCAGAGTGGATAGTAACTGGTGCGGGCGGACACCCACTCCTCGGCTCGTCCCTGGGGCCTGATCTCCCAGCGGCCGGGACCCACCCCGATCGGTACATCGATGGCCCGGCGCTGCCACAGCAGAAACGGCCCGACCTGCTCTCGTCGTATCAGCCCGGCGTCCAGGCCGGCCAGGCGTGGGATGTCCTCGTCGAGGCCGACTACCACGCTGACGCCGAGGCGGTCGCCGTACGCCTCGATAGCCGGCGCATCCAGCGCGTCCAGCGGCCGCCCGAACAGCGTTCGCCCATCCAGTTGCTCGGCCAGCGCGGTGATCGGCCGGCGCCCGGGGTCGCCCCGATAGACGAGGGCCGCGATCGGAGAAGGGTGAGTGAAGGTGCCGTGCACGATGCCGCGCTCCGTGTGAAGCGGAGTGAGCGCGGTGACATGAGTGTGAGGCCGCCACCAGTCGGATCCGTAAACCAGGGGCACGGCGGAGCGCAGGAACAGCACCCGCCCTGGGGGAGCCTCGCGCAGCGCCGCCCACAACCCGTTCAGGCGGAGGCCCTGCTCGACGGCGTGCAGCGACGGCCACTGGCCGGGCTGCGGCCAGAGCGTCAGTGCCGCGCCGGGCAGGGACAGAACGCCGGCGAGGGCGACGGCGCCGAGGCCGAGCAGCGCGGGCGGCGCGCGGCGGCTGGCGGCCAGGCGCTCGAGGAGCCGTGCCGTCGACGAGCCGGCGGCGAGGACGACCCCGAGCCAAGCGCCATCGGCGATCCGATCGGCCGGCAGCCAGCGCAGCCCCGCCGCGTCGACCACGACGGACTGGACGATCACGACGGCCATCATGACCCACGGCCAGCGGCTCACCATCGCCCCGAGCGGCGAGCGGGCGAGCCAGGGCGCCACCGCCGCGAGCAGCAGGAGGACAGCCAGGAGCGGCGTCGACATGAGGGTGTCGAGCGGCGCCAGTCGTCCCCAGGCCAGGGCCCGCGCGTACGAGAGACGGGCGAGCAGGGGAAACGCCCAGAACCCGCTGAGCAGCGCGGCCACGGCCAGCACGAGGGCGGCTGTCCCCAGTCGCCGAAGCCGGGGCGCCGCGCCGACGAGCGCGCTGAGAACGAGCAGGACGACCGCCGTCGGCGCATGAGCGGGGTGCACGAGCACGATGGCGGCGATCAGCGGCGCCGACGCCGGATTGATGCGGTCCCCCCGGGACCAACCAGCCAGGGCCAGCGCGAGGAGTGGGAGCAGCGCCCAGCCCAGACGGGCCGGCAGCATGCCGATGTGGATGCCGCCTTCGACGCCGGACAGCACGCCCGCCGACAGCGTGAGGGCCACGAAGGCGCCGGGCAGAGCGAGCCAGGCATTGCCGGCGAGCCGCGCGAGAAGGAGTAGCGAGGTCACGCCGGGCGCCAGGTACGCGATCCAGAGGAGGACGCGGTAGGCGCCGGTGACGGTGAGGAGGCCGAAGGAGGCGTGGTGCAGGACGGCGCCGACGTAGAAGTAGCCCGGTGGGTAGAACTGGAGCTCGGGGTAGCCCGCCCACCAGTCGGGGTTCCACCGCCAGGGCGCCAGGCCGCGGGTGATCACGTGCCACAACCGGTAGAGCTGGCCGGGATGATCGTCGAACGCCGGAACCTCGAGGCCGAAGGCGGTCGCGGCGAACGCCACGCCGTACGCGACGAGGAGCAGGGGCGCGGCCAGGCGGGCGACGACCACGGAGGGGGATGATACTGCATTGACTTCCTGCGCGGTTCGTTGTTAAGTGTTCGAAATGTCTTGCTGTCGGTGCAGTACAACGCGGGGCTCAATTCCCCTACCGATGGAGACGCGCTCATGCAGAAGTTGAAAGGTCTGCGCTGCCGCGAGTGCGGACGCGGCTATGCCTCGGCACCGCTTCACGTCTGCGAGTTCTGCTTCGGTCCTCTCGAGGTCGACTACCGCTACGAGGCGCTCAAAGGCGTCGTCACCCGCGATTCCATCGCCGCCGGTCCGCCCAGCATGTGGCGGTACCGCGATCTGCTCCCGATCGAGGGGCCGGAAGCGGTCGGTCACCACGTCGGATTCACGCCGCTGGTCCGTGCCCGCAACCTGGCCGATGAGCTGGGCTGTCGAGAGATCTGGGTGAAGAACGACTCGGTCTGTCACCCCACCTGGTCCTTCAAGGACCGTGTGGTGGCGGTCGCCGTCACCAAGGCCGCCGAGTTCGGCTTCGACACCGTGGCCTGCGCCTCCACGGGGAACCTGGCCAACTCGGTGGCCGCCCACGCCGCCGAGGCGCGGCTCAAGTCCTACATCTTCATCCCCGCCGATCTCGAGCAGGGCAAGATCCTGGCCACGCTGGTCTACCAGCCCACGCTGGTCGCCGTGGAGGGGACCTACGACGAGGTGAACCGGCTCTGCTCGGAGATCGCCGACAAGTACCGGTGGGCCTTCGTCAACGTGAACTTCCGCCCATACTACTCGGAGGGCTCGAAGTCGTTCGGGTTCGAGATCCTCGAGCAGCTGGGCTGGCGCGCGCCCGAGCACATCGTGGTGCCCTGCGCCGGCGGCTCGTTGATCACGAAGATCGCCAAGGCCATCAAGGAGCTGAAGACGCTGGGCCTCGTGGACGGCCCGGTGCACACCCGGATGCACGCGGCCCAGGCGGCGGGCTGCGGTCCTATCGTCACCATGATCAAGAACGACACGGACGTGCTCAAGCCGGTACGTCCCAATACGATCGCCAAGTCGCTGGCCATCGGCAACCCGGCGGACGGGTTCTACGCGTATCGGACGGTGAAGGACTCCGGTGGCTACGGCGAGCATGTCAGCGACGAGGAGATCGTCGAAGGTATGCTGTTGCTGGCCCGGACGGAGGGCATCTTCACCGAGACGGCCGGTGGCGTCACGGTAGCCGCCACCCGCAAGCTGATCGAGACGGGCGTGATCCGCCCCGACCAGTCGATCGTGGTGTGCATCACCGGCAATGGCCTCAAGACGCCGGATCCGCTCTACGATCGCCTGCAGACCGACGTGAAGATCCGGCCGACGCTCTCGGCGTTCGACCGGGCGTTGGCCGAGCTCAAGTCCTCGGACACCTAGGAGGAACGCGGATGCCCGTGCTGGTACGGATTCCCACACCGCTGAGGTCGATCACGAAGGGCAGCGCCGAGGTCCGGGCCGAGGGTGCAACCGTGGCTCAGGTGGTCGACGATCTCGAGCGGCAGTTTCCCGGTCTGCGCGAGCGCCTGGTGGACGAGCACGGAGAGCTGAGACGCTTCGTGAACATCTACGTGAACGAAGAGGACGTGCGGTTCGTCCAGGGCAAGACGACGGTCCTGAAGGACGGTGACACCGTCTCCATCGTCCCCGCCATCGCCGGAGGGCGCTGAGCCGTTGCGCTGATGGCCCGGACGCGCGTACGCCTCACCTTTCCGGCCAGCCTCGTCCAGGAGCCGATCCTGTATCGCCTGGTGAAGAACTTCGACATCCTGATCAACATCCGGCGGGCCGAAGTGAAGGTCGATCACGGGTGGGTAGCCCTGGAGATGGAAGCTGATCAGGAGACGCTGGACCGGGGCGTGGCCTGGCTCAGGCAGCGCGGCGTGCAGGTCGATCCCATCGAGCGGGACGTCATCGTTCCCTGAGCCGGACGCTCACCTCGTGACCGGCCGCCGGGCGGCCGGCGCCATCTGGGAGGCCGGCCTGGCCGCCGGTGCCGTCGAGCCGTTGATCGGTCGCGCGCTGCAGCGACAGGGCTCGCGACTGAGCCTGGCAGATCGCTCGTGGAATCTCGACGCGGTCGATCGGGTGATCGTCCTCGGCGCTGGCAAGGCGGGGGCGGCCATGGCTCGCGGCGTCGAAGCCGTTCTGGGCGATCGGATCGCCGAGGGCTTCGTCGTGGTCAAGGACGGCTACACCTCGGCCACCCACCGCGTCCAGCTGGTCGAGGCGGGCCATCCCGTCCCCGACGCGCGAGGTCAGGCCGCGGCGGCGCGGCTGCTGGCTCTTGCCGACAGTGCGGAAGGGACGGATCTCGTCGTCTTAGTCGTGTCGGGCGGGGCCTCCGCTCTGACGCCGGCCCCGCCGCCGGGTGTCAGCCTGGCGGAAAAACAGATGGTAACCAGGCTGCTGCTGGCATCGGGTGCCACGATCAACGAGTTGAACGCGGTCCGCAAGCACCTGTCGTCGTTCAAAGGAGGGCAGCTGGCTCGGGCCGCGCAGCCGGCCTTTGTGCTGGCCTTGATCCTGTCCGACGTCATCAACGACCCGCTCGACGTGATCGCCTCGGGGCCGACAGCGCCCGATCCCACCACGTTCGCGGACGCGCTCGACGTGCTGGCCAGACGCGGGGTGCTGGCCGAGGCGCCGCGCTCGGTGCGGTCGCGCCTGGAGGCCGGACGGCGTGGCGAGGTCGAGGAGACCCCCAAGCCCGGGGATCCCCTCTTCGAGCGAGTCTGCAATCGGATCGTCGGCAACAACGCGATCGTCGTGGAGGCCGCCGCTGCCCGGGCGCGCGCCCTCGGCTACCAGCCGCACGTGCTGACCCGCGAGCTACAGGGCGAGGCGCGGGACGTCGCGGCCGATCTCGTGGGGCGGGCCCGCCGCCTCCCCCCGGCAAGCTGCCTGATCGCGGGTGGAGAGACGACGGTGACCGTACGCGGGCGCGGGCGCGGAGGCCGGTGCCAGGAGTTCGCCCTGGCCGCGGCGCTGAGCGTGCGCCCGGAAGACGACCTGGTCGTGCTGGCGGCCGGCACCGATGGCACCGACGGCCCCACCGACGCCGCGGGCGCCGTGATCGACCCTGGCACCGTGCTGCGCGGCCGCGACGCCGGCCTCGACGCTGCGCGCGCCCTCGACGACAACGACTCGTACACCTACCTTCGCGCCACCGGCGACCTGGTGATGACCGGGCCGACCAACACCAACCTGCTCGACCTGTATCTTGTCCTCCACGCCTCGTGCCTATCCGATAGGCGAATCGCTCCAAGTGGCTGAAAAGCGGTGCGCAGGGTGGAAGAATCACAGGGTTATCCACTGCCGGAGCACATTCACTGTGGATGACTGGCTGTAGGATCCACCATCGGGTAGCCGCTGCCGGCCGGCGCGCTGCAGCAAGCGACTTCCGATGATATTCTGCCTGCGATGTCGCGCACGAACCTGATCGGCATGAGCCCGTTCGAGCTGGAGGATCTGGCTGTCGAGCTGGGCGCCTCCCGGTACCGTGGTCGCCAGGTGGCGACCTGGCTCTACCGGAAAGGCGTCACCGACCTGGCCGCCATGACGGATCTGTCCCAGGACTTCCGCGCCCGTCTCGCCGAGCGCGCGGCGATTGCGCTGCCCGAAGTCGATCGCGTCACCTTCTCCCAGGACGGCAGCCGTAAGCTCGTGTTCCGGCTGGCCGATGACCGACGGGTTACCGCCGTCGTCATGCCGGACGACGACCGCATCACCCTGTGCCTGTCGACGCAGGTCGGCTGCGGCTATGGCTGCGCGTTCTGTCTCACCGGGACCATGGGGTTCGAGCGGAACTTGAGCGCGTCGGAGATCGTCGGGCAGCTGCTCGCCGCCAATGGCCAATTGGAGGCCGGGCAACGGGTGAGCCACCTGGTGTTCATGGGCATGGGCGAGCCGCTGGCCAATGTGCCGGACCTGGTGAAAGCGATCCGCATCATGACGGACGCCAAACTGGGGCTCGGCTATTCGCCCCGTCGCATCACCGTGTCCACGGTGGGTCTGGTCCCAGGCATGGACCGGCTCGGTCGCGAGAACCTCAAGGTAAACCTCGCTGTCTCGCTCCACTCCGCGCGCGACGAGGTGCGCTCCCGGCTCATGCCGATCAACCGGGCGTGGAACGTGGCGGCTTTGATGGACGCCGTCCGCCGCTATCCGCTGGCGCCGCGCCAGCGCGTGTTCTTCGAATACGTCCTGCTGGACGGCGTGAACGACGCTCCCGAGGACGCGCACGCCCTGGCTCGCCTGCTCCGCGGCGTCCGCGGCAAGGTGAACCTGATTCCGTTCAACGATTGGGACGGCAGCAGCTTTCGCCGTCCCCCGCTGGCGCGGATTCTCGCGTTTCAATCGACGCTGCTGGAGGCCGGCATCACCACCACGGTGCGCTGGAGCAAAGGCGAAGACGTGGGCGCGGCCTGCGGGCAGCTCTGCGAGCCGGTGCCGGCGTGACGGCGCCCACGGTGTCGTTCGCCACCCTCGGCTGTCGGCTCAACCAGGTGGACAGCCAGGAGATCCAGGCCGCGCTGGAGGCGCGAGGGTTCCGGACGGTCGCGGCCCACGAGCCGGCCGACGTCGTCGTCATCAACACCTGCACCGTCACCGCCAGGGCCGAGCTCTCGGATCGGCAGGCCATCCGCCGGGCAGTGCGCCGGGGGCCGGGCACGCGGGTCGTCGTCACGGGTTGCTGGGCCCAGGTCGATCCCGACGCCATAGCCCGGATCGGCGGCGTCGACCTGGTCGTCGGCAACGCCGACAAGCTCCGCTTGCCAGCACTCGTGGAGCGCCTGCTGGCCGACGACGCACCGGAGCGCCGGCCCTGGCGGCACGTCTCGGACGTCGGCGGGCAGCGCGGGCTGGCGCCGGCGCCACTGGCCCCGGGCAACCGCTCTCGCGCCTTCGTGAAGATCCAGGAGGGCTGCCAGCACCGCTGCGCGTTCTGCATCGTGCCGCGGGCGCGGGGCCCCAGTCGCAGCCGCGAGCCGCACGTCGTGATCGATCAGATCCGGCAGCTCGTCGAGGCGGGCCATGCCGAGGTGGTGCTGACCGGTGTCGACATGGGCCACTACGGCGCCGACCTGACTCCGACGACGACCCTGGCAGCCCTGCTTCGGGCCATCGTGGGTATTCCCGGGCTGCGCCGGGTGAGGCTGAGCTCGCTGTTGCCCGCCTACTTCACGCCCGAGCTGGTCGAGGTCGTTACCGGCTCGGACCGCGTGACTCCGCACCTGCACATCCCGCTGCAGAGCGGCAGTGACTCCGTGCTCCGCGCCATGCGACGGCCCTACACGGTCGCGATGTATCGGCGGCTGGTCGAGTCGCTGGCCGTCGCCATCCCCGGCCTGGGGCTCGGCAGCGATCTCATCGCCGGGTTCCCCGGCGAAACCGAGGACGACTTCGCCCGGACGATGCGCCTCGTGTCCGATTTACCCTTCACGTATCTGCACGTGTTCCCGTATTCCGACCGCCGGGGCACGGAGGCCGCCAGTCTGCAGGGCCACCTGGCGTCCGGGGTCGTTGCCGGCCGCAGCGCGGAGCTGCGGCAACTGGGCGCGGCCAAGAGCCTGGCCTTCCGTCGGAGCCTGGTGGGCAGGCGGCGGGAGGTGGTCGTGCTCGAGAGGCGCGAGCGGAGCCGGGGCGCGCTGGTGGGGCTCACCGGCAACTACGTCGAGGTGATCTTCGACGGGCCGGATGCCGTGACCCGCCGGCTCGTGGAGATCGAGGTCACCGCCGCCGCCGGGGAGCGGACGTTCGGGACGCTCGGCGCGGTCCCGGCATTCGTATGACCCGGCCGCTCGTCGGCGTCATCGGCGGCAGCGGCCTCTACGAGCTTCCCGGCCTGGAGGCGGTGCGCTGGCGCCGGCTGCGCACACCCTTCGGCGATCCCTCCGACGAGTACTGTTGCGGGCGCCTCGACGATCATCCCGTCGCATTCCTGGCCCGCCACGGACGGGGTCACCGGCTCATTCCCACCGAGCTGAACTTCCGCGCCAACATCTGGGGGCTCAAGGCCCTGGGCGTCGAGTGGGTGATCTCCGTGTCGGCCGTGGGCAGCATGCGGGAGGGCATCGAGCCCCTCGACCTGGTGATTCCCGATCAGTTCTTCGACGCCACCCGGCGCCGGGTGTCGTCGTTCTTCGGGGATGGCATCGTGGCCCACGTCGGCATGGCCGAACCCGTCTGCCCCGACCTGGCCACGGTTCTGGAGAAGGCCGCGCGGCAGGCCGGCGCCACCGTCCACCGGGGCGGCACCTACATCTGCATCGAGGGGCCCCAGTTCTCGACACGAGCGGAGTCCCGAATCTACCGGGCGTGGGGCGTGGACGTGATCGGCATGACGAACATGCCCGAGGCGAAGCTGGCCCGGGAGGCCGAGCTCTGCTACGCGACGCTGGCCCTGGCCACCGATTACGATGTCTGGCACGACACCCACGAGGCGGTGACGGTGGAGGCCGTGGTTCAGAACCTCCTGAAGAACGTCGCCACGGCCAAGGACGTCCTGCGCCGCGCGATCCCCATGGTGACGGCGCCGCGCACCTGTCCCTGTCCGAGCCTGCTCCGCGACGCCATCATCACCAACCCGAAGGCGGTTCCGCCGGCGGCCCGGCGCCGTGTCGCCCTGCTCATCGACAAGTACGTCGCGCCCGTCGCCGGGCCGAGACGGCGGCGGGGACCGAGGCGTCGTGATGGGTGAGCTGCTCGTCGTAGGATCGGTGGCGCTGGACACCGTGGAGACGCCGTTCGGTAAGGTCCAGGAAGTCCTGGGAGGCTCGGCCACGTACTTCTCGTACTCGGCCAGCTTCTTCGCGCGCGTGCGGCTGGTGGGCCCCATCGGGCAGGACTTCCCCGCGCAGCACGTGCGGCTGCTAGAGCAGCGGAACATCGACGTGGCCGGGCTGCAGGCGGCCCCGGGTCGGACCTTCCGCTGGGCTGGCCAGTACGGCTACGATCTCAACGACGCCACCACCCTGGACACCCAGCTCAACGTGCTGGCTGATTTCCGACCCGCCCTGGGGCCTGATCTCCGCCGGGTCCCGTTCCTGTTCCTGGCCAACATCGATCCCGAGCTCCAGCTCGACGTCCTGGGCCAGATGGCCGAGCGACCCCGCCTGGTCGCTCTGGACACGATGAACTTCTGGATCCAGGGCAAGCGCGAAGCGCTGCTCCGCGTCCTGGCCGAGGTCGACGCCGTGACGATCAACGACGCCGAAGCCCGGCAGCTCGCCCGCGAGCCCAACCTCATCAAGGCCGCCCGCACCATCGCCGCGATGGGCCCCAAGACCGTCGTGGTGAAGCGGGGGGAGTACGGCGCCCTCATGGTGTCCGACGGCGCCTTCTTCATCGTCCCCGCTTTCCCGCTGGAGTCGGTGTGGGATCCCACCGGCGCCGGCGACACGTTCGCCGGAGGGTTCATGGGATATCTCGCCGCCGAGGGACGGACCGACAGCGCCGCCATGCGCCGCGCGCTGGTGTACGGCTCGGTCATGGCCTCGTTCACCGTCGAGGACTTCTCCCTCAACCGGCTCGTGCGGCTGACGCCGGCCGAGATCGGCAGCCGCTACGCCGCCTTCCAGGACCTGATGCGGCTCGAGGCCTGAGACGCCGTGAGCCAGGTCAAGTACCAGCGGCTGCTCGAAGTGCTGCGCCCGCTGGAGAGCGTCGTGGTCGCGTTCTCGGGAGGCGTGGACTCGACCTTCCTGGCCCGGGCGGCCAAGGACGCGCTCGGCGATCGCGCGCTGCTCGTCACCGCGGACTCCGAGACCTACCCGTCCAGCGAGCTGGCCGAGGCCCGCCGGCTCGCCGAGCTCCTGGGACTGCGACATCTGGTCGTCCGAACGAACGAGCTCGGCAATCCCCAGTACGCCCGCAACGGCACGAACCGGTGCTTCTTCTGCAAGGAGGAGCTGTTCTCGATGCTGGCCCCGATCGCCGAGCGCGAGGGCTGCCGGTACCTGGTCTATGGCGCCAACGTGGACGACCTCGGCGATCACCGTCCGGGCATGGTGTCGGCGCGTCAGCGCGGCGTGCGAGCGCCGCTCATCGAGGCCGGGCTCGGCAAGGGCGAGATCCGGGAGATCTCTCGTCAGCTGGGATTGCCCACCTGGGACAAGCCCTCGTTCGCCTGTCTGAGCTCGCGCTTTCAGTACGGCGATCCGATCGACGTCGAGAAGCTGCGGCGGGTCGAAGCCGCCGAAGCCTTCGTCCGCTCACTCGGGTTTCGACAGTTCCGCGTCCGCCATCACGACCGGCTCGCGCGCCTGGAAGTACCGCTCGAGGACGTGCCACGGCTCTGGCAGGAGGGACGGCACGAGGCGATCATCGCCCGCTTCCGCGCGCTGGGTTACGCGTACGTCGCCGTCGATCTCGGCGGGTTCCAGTCCGGGAGTGGCAACAGGCTACTCTCCCCCGGAGGGGGGCTTCGCCCCCCTTCCGAATCCTCCCCGTCGGAGGGGGCCTCGACGGCCGAGGCCCCCTCCCAACCTCCCCATTCGCCCGGGGTGGCACACGGGAGCGCCGGCGGAGCCGGCGGTCGATCCACGCGCGATGGATAGAGAGGTGTTGAGGATGTTGCTGGAGGAGGTGAGGGGCGGGCGGCTCGGTGTCGACGAGGCGATGGAGCGGTTGCGTCGGCTACCGTTCGAGGATCTGGGATTCGCGAGGGTGGATCAGCATCGGGCGCTGCGCGCCGGAGGCCCGGAGGCGATCTTCTGCCCGGGAAAGAGCCCCGACCAGGTGGTGGGGATCGCGCGTCGCCTGGCCACCGAGCACGTGAACATCCTGGCCACACGGGCCGACGCGGCCACCGCAGCCGCGGTGGCCGCGGCCGGGCTGCCCAACGTCTACCACGCCCAGGCCCGCCTGCTGATCATCCGTCCCGCGCCCACCGAGAGCCTCGGCCTCGTTGCGGTGGCGGCGGCCGGCACCTCCGACATCCCGGTGGCGGAGGAAGCCGCCCTCGTGGCCGAGGCGCTCGGCAACCGGGTAGAGCGCGCCTGGGACTGCGGCGTGGCCGGCCTGCATCGCTTGATCGCGGTTTACGACACGCTGGCGCGGGCCAACGCGATCGTCGCCGTGGCCGGCATGGAGGGCGCCTTGCCCACCGTGATCGCCGGCCTGGTCGACCGTCCCGTGATCGCCGTGCCGACCAGCGTGGGCTACGGCGCCTCGCTGGGAGGGCTCGCCGCACTGCTGGCGATGCTCAACTCGTGCGGCCCCGGCGTGTCCGTCGTGAACATCGACAACGGCTATGGAGCTGCCCACCAGGCGAGCCAGATCAATCACTTGGCCTCCAAGTCATAACAGATGACTGCAACTCATCAACGGTACCAGAATCAGCGCCGACGGTGGTTCCGGCGGGGCACGGGCGGGCGAGAGCCCGGGCGCCCGTGCCCTGTTCAATCATCAGCCCGGGGCCCGTACCCTGTTCGATGAAGCTTGCCTACTTCGACTGTCCCAGCGGAGCGGCCGGCGACATGATCATGGGGGCGCTCGTGGACGCGGGCGCCCCCTTCGAGAGCCTGTGCACGGAGCTGGGCACGCTTCCCCTGGACGGCTGGCGGCTCGTGCGTCGCGAAGTGCGCAAGGGCGCCTTCCGGGCCCTGAAGGTCGACGTGGAGATCGACGTCGATCACCACCCCCACCGCTCGCTGGCCGACATCCTCGCCATCCTCGAGGGCAGCACGCTCGACCCCGCCATCAAGGACAGGGCCCGGCGGGTCTTCGCGCGGCTGGCCGAGGCCGAGGCCCGCGTGCACGGCACGACGGCCGAGGCGGTCCGCTTCCACGATGTCGGTGCCGTCGACGCCATCATCGATGTGACGGGCAGCGTGACGGGGCTCGCCCTGCTCGGCATCGAGGAGATCCACGTCTCGGCGCTGCCGCTGGGCGGTGGCGTGGTGATGGGCGCCCACGGTCAGATGCCGGTTCCCGCTCCAGGGACGGCCGAGCTGCTCCGGGGCTTCCCCCTTGTCGACACCGGCGTGGCCGCCGAGCTGGTGACGCCGACGGGTGCGGCCATCCTCACCACCCTGGCCAGCGGGGCCGGGCGCATGCCGGCCATGCGCATCCGCAGCATCGGGTATGGGGCGGGCACGCGGGATTTCGACCTGCCCAACGTCGTCCGCTGCTTCGTCGGCGAGGGCGAGGCGGCGGCCGCCGAAGAGACGATCGCCCAGATCGAGACGACGATCGACGACATGTCGCCCCAGCTCTACGAGCCCCTCATGGAGCGACTGCTCGAGGCCGGCGCCCTCGACGTCTTCCTCACGCCGGTCGTGATGAAGCGCAGCCGCCCCGGCGTGGTGGTCACGGTGCTCTGCTCCCCCGCCGAGGTCGACAAGTTGTGCCGTATCCTCTTCCAGGAGTCCAGCACCATCGGCGTTCGCTGGTCCCAATGGCGGCGGGCCCGGCTGGCCAGAGCCATGGTGACGCTGCCGACCGCCTACGGACCGATCGCCTTCAAGGTGTCGCGCCTGGGTGACCGGATCGTCACGGTGACCCCGGAGTTCGCTGACGTGGCGCGCATCGCCCGCGAGAAGGGACTGCCGGTGCGCGAGGTCCTCGACCAGGCCCGCGCCGACGCGCGCCGCCAGCTCCCGGCCTGAGCAGCAGCACGGCCCGGGATGCGTGTTGACAGGCCGGCAGGGCCGGCCTTACCCTCTGACGCGCCGAGACGCACCCCGCGCCAAACCGCCGACTTCCGGAGGACGAGTCGTGAAACTGCCAGTCAAGATGACCGTCAATAACCAGCAGTACAGTCACGAGGTGGAACCGAGGCTCCTGCTCGTCCACTACATCCGCGAGCAGCTCGGCCTCACCGGTACCCACGTGGGCTGCGACACCAGTCAGTGCGGCGCGTGCACGATCCTCATGAATGGTCTGGCCGTGAAGTCCTGCACGCTCTTCGCCGTCCAGGCCGACGGCGCCAACATCACGACCATCGAGGGCCTGGCCAAGAACGGTGATCTGCACCCGATCCAGCAGGGCTTCTGGGAGAAGCACGGACTGCAGTGCGGCTTCTGCACGCCCGGCATGATCCTGGCCGCCTACCAGCTCCTCGAGCGCTACCCGAAGCCCTCCGAAGAGGTGATCCGGCATCAGCTCGAGGGCAACCTGTGCCGCTGCACCGGCTACCACAACATCGTCAAGGCCATCCAGTGGGCCGCGGACCACATGGCGGCGGCCAAGAAATAGAGGTGGGCGATGGCCACGACCACGCAGGAGCGCCTGTTCGGGAAATCCCTCAAGCGCCGCGAGGACCCGCGGTTCATCACCGGCCGCGGCCAGTACGTGGACGACGTGAAGCTGCCGGGCACGGTCTACGCCGCGTTCGTGCGGAGCCCGCACGCCCACGCCCGGATCAGGAGCATCGATCCGGCTAAGGCCAGGAACGTGCCCGGGTTCGTCGCCGTCTACACCGGCCAGGAGGTCCAGGTCGGCAACCTGCCCTGCGGCTGGATGCTGCCCGACATCAGGGTGCCCCCGCGTCCGGTGCTGGCCCAGGGCAAGGTGCGGTACGTGGGCGAGCCCGTGGCCATCGTGGTCGCCGACAGCGTGTACGCGGCCCGGGACGCCGCCGACGCGGTGCAGGTGGAATACGAGCCGCTGGCCGGCGTGGCCAATCCCAAGAAAGCCCACGAGCGCGGGGCGCCGCAGCTGTTCGATGACGTAGCCCAGAATCAGTCCTTCTACTGGACGATCGGCGACAGGGCGGCCACCGAGGCTGCCGTGAAGGCTGCCGCCAAGGTGGTGGGACTGTCGCTCGTGAACCAGCGGCTGATTCCCAACGCCATCGAGCCGCGGGCGTGCCTGGCCTCCTACTCGCCGGCGATGGGCGACCTCACCCTGTGGGTCACCTCGCAGAACCCCCACGTCCACCGGCTGCTGATGGCGGCCTTCATCCTGGGAGTGCCCGAGACGAAGCTGCGCGTGATCTCCCCCGACGTGGGCGGCGGCTTCGGCTCCAAGATCTTCGTCTACAACGAGGAGGTGGCGGTGTCGTGGGCGTCCCGGGCGCTGGGCCGCCCCGTGAAGTGGACGGCCGAGCGGAGGGAGTCGTTCATGAACGACGCTCACGGCCGCGACCATGTCACCGAGGCCGAGATGGCCTTCGACCGCGACAACCGCATCGTCGGTCTCCGGGTGAAGACCCACGCCAACCTGGGCGCGTATCTGTCGACGTTCGCACCGTTGATCCCCTCGTACCTCTACGGTCCGCTGCTCTCCGGCGTGTACAAGATTCCCGCGATCTTTTGCGAAGTGTGGGGGATGCTCACCAGCACGGCGCCGGTGGATGCCTACCGCGGCGCCGGGCGGCCGGAGGCGACCTTCCTGCTGGAGCGGCTGATGGACCGCGCGGCGCGCGAGCTGAAGCTGGATCCGGCCGAGCTGCGGCGGCGGAATCTCATCCCCGCGTTCACCGAGGGCACGGCCTACCAGACGCCGGTGGCCTTCGCCTACGACAGCGGCAACTACGAGCCGGCCCTGAAGCGGGCGCTGGACCTGGCGCGTTACACGGAGTTCCGCAAGGAGCAGGAGCAGGCCCGCCAGCAAGGCCGGTACATCGGCGTCGGTGTCACGACGTACATCGAGGCGTGCGGACCGGCGCCCTCCGCGGTGGCCGGCTCGCTGGGCGCCGGCGCGGGGCTCTGGGAGTCGGGGCAGGTGAGGGTTCACCCCACCGGCGCCGTGACCGTCTTCACGGGCTCGCACTCCCACGGTCAGGGTCATGAAACGACCTTCGCCCAGCTGGTGGCCGACGACCTCGGGATTCCCATGGAGCAGGTGGATATCGTCCACGGCGACACCGCCCAGATCCCCTTCGGCATGGGGACCTACGGCAGCCGCTCGGCCTGCGTCGGCGGCAGCGCCCTGGTGATGTGCCTGGACAAGATCAAGGACAAGGGCCGCCGCATCGCCGCCCACCTGCTGGAGGCCAGCGAGCAGGACCTGGAGTTCCAGTCCGGCAAGTGGTCGGTGAAGGGCGCGCCCGACAAGGCCAAGGGCTGGGGTGAAGTCGCCCTCATGGCCTACCTCGCCCACAACATTCCCCAGGGCATGGAGCCCGGGCTGGAGGCGACTTCCTTCTACGACCCGTCGAACTTCACGTTTCCCTTCGGCGCCCATGTCGCCGCCGTGGAGGTCGATCCCGACACCGGGCAAGTCAAGCTGCTGCGGTACGTGGCCGTGGACGACGTCGGTCGGGTGATCAACCCGATGATCGTGGACGGCATGGTCCACGGCGGCATCACCCAGGGCGTGGGCCAAGCCCTGTGGGAGCACGGCGTCTACTCGGATGACGGGCAGCTGCTGGCCGGGACCATGATGGACTACGCGATGCCCAAGGCCGATCAGCTCCCCTTCTACGAGACGGAGCGCACGGTGACGCCGAGTCCGGTCAACCCCCTCGGCGTCAAGGGCGCCGGAGAGACCGGGACGATCGCCGCCACGCCGACGGTGGCCAATGCCGTCATGGACGCGCTCGCCCCGTTCGGCGTCACTCACATCGACCTGCCGCTCACGACCGAGCGCATCTGGAAGGCCGTCAAGGCCGCGAAGCAATAGGAGACGCCCATGTACCCTGCCGCCTTCGAGTACCACGCCCCCACGAACGTCAAGGACGTGCTCGGTCTCCTGGGCCGTTACAAGGACGACGCCAAGCTCCTGGCCGGCGGCCACAGCCTGGTCCCGATGATGAAACTGCGGCTGGCCCAGCCCAAGCACATCATCGACCTCAGGAAGGTGCCCGGCCTCAGCGGCCTCAAGGAGGAGGGCGGGGCCATCGTCCTCGGGGCCATGACGACGCACTGGCAGATGGAGTCGTCGGCGCTGCTCAAGTCCAAGTGCCCGATCCTGGCCGAGACGGCGTCGGTCATCGGCGATCCCGCGGTCCGGAATCTGGGGACCATCGGTGGCTCGATCGCCCACGCCGACCCCGCCGCCGACCAGCCGGCGACGCTGATCGCGCTCGGCACCGAGATGGTGTGTGAGGGGCCCAAGGGGCGCCGCACCGTGAAAGTCGACGACTGGTTCCAGGGACTGATGGCCACCGCTCTGGGAGAGGACGAGATCCTCGTCGAGCTCCGCGTCCCGGCCTGGCCCGCCGGCACTGGCGGCGCCTACCTGAAGTTCCCACACCCCGCCTCCCGGTTCGCCGTCGTCGGCGTGGCCGCTGTGGTGACGCTGGACAAGGAAGGCAAGTGCACGCGGGCCAGCGTGGGCGTCACCGGGGCCGGCACCAAGGCGGTGCGGGCCCGAGGTGTGGAGGCAGGACTCACGGGCAAGAAGCTCGACGCCGCCGCCATCGAGGCCGCGGCCCAAAAGGCCGCCGAGGGGGTCGACGTGCAGGCCGACCTGCAGGGCTCCGTGGAGTACAAATCGCATCTCTGCCGGGTGTTCGCCAAGCGGGCGGTCACCGAAGCCGTCAAGCGCGCACGCGGCTAACCGACGCGGCCGGGGGAGCGGGCAGCCCCCTCGGCCGCCGGTGTCGCGCCTTCCTCGATGATCGCAGGGATCGTGCTGGCGGCGGGATTCGCCCGCCGCATGGGGCGGCCCAAGCTTCTGCTGGAGTTTCGCGGGAAGCCGATCGTGCGCTGGGCGGCCGAGGGGTTGACCGGCCACGTCGAGGATCTCGTCGTCGTCAGCGGACTGGAGGAGGAGGGCGTGCGAGCCGCACTGGCCGGCCTCGCCGTGCGGTTCGCCCGCAATCCGCGTCCGCACGAGGGGCAGGGCTCATCGATCGCCGTCGGCGTCACGGCTCTCAAGCCGTGGACCCGGGCGGCGCTGATCGCGTTGGGAGACCAGCCGCGCGTGCCCGCCGACGTGATTCCCGCGCTGCTGGCGGCGTGGCGGAAGACGGACAAGGAAATCGTGGCGCCCGTTTATCGGGGCACCCAGGGGACGCCCGTGCTGTTCGGGGCCGAAGTGTTCGCGGAGCTGAGCCGCCTCACCGGCGACGCCGGGGCCCGGGCCGTCGTGGCCGCCAGGCCGGAACGTGTGGAGCTCGTGAGCTTCGACATCGCCATGCCCCCCGACGTCGACACGCCCGAGGATTACGCGAGGCTTCATGTACAATAGGCCGGCGTGCGTCCTGAGATAAAGAAGATCGCGGAGCTGATGGAGGCGGCCGACTACGTCACGGACGCCCCCGTCGCCACCTCCGTTCACCTCTCCCTCGCGCTGCGCAAGCCGCTGCTCATCGAGGGCCATGCCGGCGTGGGCAAGACCGAGGTCGCCAAGGTGATGGCCCGAATGCTGGGCACGAACCTCATCCGCTTGCAGTGCTACGAGGGTCTCGACGCCGCCACCGCGCTGTACGAGTGGAACTACCAGAAGCAGCTGCTCCACATCAAGCTCGGCGAGCAGCAGTCGAACGAGCGATCGATGCCCGAGAAGGAGCACGAGATCTTCTCGGAGCGGTTCCTTCTGCGTCGTCCGCTGCTGCAGGCCATCACCCAGAGCGACCGCCCGCCCGTCCTGCTGGTCGACGAGATCGATCGGGGTGACGAGGAGCTGGAAGCCTTCATGCTGGAGGTGTTCTCGGACTGGCAGGTCACGATCCCCGAGATCGGGACGCTGAAGGCCACCCATCCCCCGCACGTCATCCTCACCTCGAACCGCACCCGCGAGCTCTCGGATGCCCTGCGCCGCCGGTGCCTGTACCTCTGGATCGACTATCCCTCGTTCGACAAGGAGGTACGGATCATCGAGCGCAAGGTGCCGGGCATCAACGCGCGCCTGGCCCGCGAGATCGCCGGCTTCATGGAGGCGCTGCGCCGGATGCGGCTCAGCAAAGTGCCCGGCGTGGCCGAGACGCTGGACTGGGCCCAGGCCCTGGCCGCATTACACGCCGACCACCTCGACGAAACCCTCGTGAGCGAGACGCTCGGCGTGGTGCTCAAGGACACCGAGGACATCAAGCGCTTCCGCGCCGAGGTCGCCAAGGCCGGTCTGGCGCCCTTCCTGCCCGCTCAGAGCTAGCCGCGTGGTCGCGCCCCGCGACCTGGCCAGCGCCATGGTTCGCTTCGGCGCCCTCCTGCGCGCCCGTGGCCTCCCGGTGGCCCTGGGGCAGGTGACCGCCGGCGTGCAGGCGCTGGAGCACGTAGACCTGGCCGACCGTGCAGAGCTGCAGCTGGCGCTACGGACGGTCTTCGTCGGGCGTCCCGAGGAGATCCCCGCCTTCGACCGCTGCTTCGAGGCGTTCTGGCAGCTCCAGCCGGCAGGGGAGGAGGGGATTCCGGGGTTACTGGCCGTTGTCCCCGAAACAGGCCCGCCGGCGCTGTTACGGAGCGCGGATCAGAAGCGGGAAACGCTGGCCCTCGACACGTGGGGCGACGACTCCGAGCCCGACGCCGGCGAGCCGCTCGGAGTGCCCAGCCTGTCGGACCGTGAGGCGATGGTGGGCCAGGACTTTTCCACGTTCTCGTCCGACCAGCTCGAGGAGGTGTACCGATTGACGCTGCAGATCGCCCGCCGCCTGGCCCGGCGGCTGGGACGCCGCCGGCGCCCGGTGGCCCGGCGGGGCCGCGTGGATCTGCGGCGGACGCTACGGGCGAACCTCAGCCGCGGGGACTTCATCGAGCTCAAGTATCGCCGACGCAAGCCGCGGAAAGTCCGCCTGGTGCTCCTCTGCGACGTGTCGGGCTCGATGGACCTCTACAGTCGCTTCCTGCTGCAATTCCTCTTCGCGATGCAAAACGTGTTCGGCCGGGTCGAGACCTTCACCTTCTCGACACGCCTGACCCGGGTGACCGAGTATCTGCGTGGCCGCTCGTATCGCCAGGTGCTCCAGCGGCTTCGCGAGGTCCAGGACTGGTCGGCCGGCACGCGCATCGGGGAGTCCATCGCCCAGTTCAACCGGGAGTGGTCGCATCTGGTCGACCGCCACACGATCGTGATCGTCCTCTCCGACGGCTGGGACACGGGACAGCCCGAGCTCCTGGCGCACGAGCTGCTGCGCATCAAGCGGCGGGCCGGCCGCTTGATCTGGCTGAACCCGCTCCTGGGCAATGCCGCCTACGAGCCGTTGACCCGCGGAATGGCCGCCGCGCTTCCCCTGCTCGATCACTTCGCAGCGGCCCACAACCTGGCCGCCCTGCGCGATCTCACACGGCATCTGACGCTGTAGTTGCGTAGAGGCCGCGGCGCTTTGCCTCCCTCGTCATCCGCCAGGTCCCGCAGGCCCGTTTTCGTTTTGTCGAGCCGCGGCGTATCATTGGGAGGCCATGGCGGAACTCTTCGATCACATTGATCAATTGCGGCGGTCGCCCGAGCGGGTGGCCGTGGCCACCCTCATCAGCACGCGCGGCACGACGCCCCGCAAGGAAGGGGCGAAGATGCTGGTGGGCGAGGGCGGCGCCGTGCTCGGCTCGGTCACCATCGGAGGATGCGTCGACGCCCAGGTAATCGAGGAGTCGGCCCATGTGCTCGAGAACCGGCGACCGCGGCTGCTCGAGCTGAACCTGGGCGACGAAGAAGCCTGGGAGATCGGCCTCACCTGTGGCGGCACCATCGAGGTCCTCGTCGAGCCGCTGGCCCTGGACTTCTACGAGCGCCTGCGGGCTCATGCGGCGGGGGGCGGCCGCGGCGCCATCGTCACGCGGCTGGATCAGGACGGAGCCGGCAAGCTGCTGATCCTGGACGACGGGACGGTCGAGGGGAGTCTGGGCGATCGCTTTCTCGACGAACGGTTCACCGCCGAAGCTCGTGAGGCCATCGCGGGCGGGGCTCCGCGAACGGCGTTCCTGGAGGGCGTGCGGGCTTTCGTCGAGGTCGTGGCGCCGGCGGCGCTGCTGCTGGTGGTGGGCGCGAGCCACGTCGCCATGCCGCTCACCGAGCTGGCCAGGATCCTCGGCTATCGTACGGTCGTCCTGGACGGGCGGCCGCGCTTCGCGACCCGGGAGCGCTTCCCTCACGTCGACGAGCTCCGGATCGGCATTCCCTCGGAGCTGATTCGCGACTATCCGCTCAGCGCGTCGGCCGCTCTCGTCCTGGTCGCCCACGATTACAAGTACGACCTGCCCGTGCTTCGCCACGCGCTGGACACGCCGGTCGGCTACATCGGCATGCTGGGCTCGCGGCGCCGCGGGGCCACGATCCTCAAGTTCCTGGCCGAGGACGGGCTGAGCCAGGCCCAGCTCGACCGCATCCGCGTGCCCATCGGCCTCGACGTGGGCGCCCGCACCGCGCCCGAGATCGCGCTGGCGGTCCTCGCCGAGATCCAGCTCGCCCGCGCCGGCGGCACCGGCCAGCCGCTCAGCGCGGCGAAGTCTCGGAAATGAAGGTCATCGCCCAGCGGCGGGAGACAGCGACGCCGGAGGGCCTGCACGGCCTGGTCCTCTGTCACGACGTCCGGGACGCCGGTGGCAAGATTGTTGGCGCCAAAGGCGCCCGCATCGACGCCACCCTGGCCCGGGCCCTGCTCGGGGTGCCCTGGGACGAACTCCACGTCTTGGAGGTCGAGGCGGGCGACCTGCACGAAGAGGATGCCGGCGCCCGTCTGGCCCGGGCCGTGGTAGGCGAAGGCGTCGAGGTCAAGGGGTACACGGGAGGGCAGTGGACCTTGGGGGCCACCCGGCGTGGGCTGCTCGGCATCACCCGTTCCGCGCTGGCCGAGGCAAATGCCCACGAGGGGATCTCGGTGTTCACGCTCTTCGACGGTCAGCCCGTCGAGCCCGGAGAAGCCGTGGCCAAGGCCAAGGTCACACCGCTCGTGATCTGCGAGGCGATCCTGCAGGCCGTGGAGCGCATCGCCCGCCAGGCCGGCGGTCTGCTGGCCGTGAAGGCCTTCCGGGCGACGACGATTGGCGCGGTCGCCCGGGAAAATCTCGAGGCCAGGCAGCGGGCGCGCTTCGAGGCGGCGCTGAGGCAGAAGATCGACTGGTTCGGGAGCCGTTTGCTTGCCATCCGGTTCGCGGGGCCGTCGCCGCAGGCGGTGGCCGACGAGCTCAGCGCGCTGCGTCGTGAGGGAGCCGAACTGCTGATCGTCGCCGGCGCGAGCGCGCTGGATCCCCTCGATCCGGTCTTCGGCGGCCTGGAGCGCCTGGGCGCCCGCCTGATACGTCATGGCGCGCCGGCTCATCCGGGCAGCCTGCTGTGGCTCGCTCGCTGGGAGGGAATCGCCGTGCTGGGCATGCCGACCTGCGGGATGTTCTCGCAGGCGACCACCTTCGACCTCGTCCTGCCCCGTCTCCTCACCGGCGAGACGATCGGCAACCGGGAGATGGCCGAGCTCGGCCACGGTGGGCTGCTCTCTCGCGACATGGCGTACCGCTTTCCCCCCTACCGCGCCTCCGCCGCCCGCGGCGAGCTCGAATGACCGCCCTGCCCCGCTCGACGGGCGCCGATTCGAGCGCCGGCTCCGCCGGCGCAACCGATCCTGGGGGAGGTCCGGGAGGGGGCCGTCGCGCCCCTCAGGGCGCGCCTGTGAGTCGCCCCCTCCCGTACAGCGACGTCATCCGCCAGCGCTGGCGCCGACCCCTGCGGCGGGGCGAGCTGGCCGACGCCAATGCGGTGGCCGAGGACGTCAATCCCCTTTGCGGCGACCGTGTCCGCATGATGCTCCGGATCGACGATGGCACCATCCGGGCCGCGCGCTTCCTCGGCGACTCGTGCGCGATCTGCACGGCGTCGGCCGACGTGCTGGCGGAGCATATCGAAGGCCGGCCTCGGGCCGCGCCGGGGATGGAGACGGCCGACCTGCTCGAGGCGCTCGGGGCCGACATCCGGCCCAGCCGCATGCGCTGCGTGACGCTGCCGCTGTCCGTGCTGCACAAGGCGCTCGGCCTGCCGGCCCGGCTCTGAGCGTCATGGACAGTCGCCCCCGAGATCCGTTCGTCTCCCCGCGGTTCGGGCAGATCGCCACCTTCATGCTGCTGCCCGCCGCACAATCGGCGGCCGGGCTGGACGTCGCGCTGCTCGGCATTCCCTACGACGGCGGCGTCTCCTACCGTCCCGGCGCCCGCTTCGGCCCCCGCGCCATCCGGGAGCAGTCGTCGTTGATCCGTCCCTGGAACCCGGTCCTGAAGGTCCACCCCTTCCAGCGGCTGCGGGTCGCCGACTGCGGTGACGTCGACGTCATCCCGCCGTCGATCGAGCGCACGTTCGAGCGGGTTCAGCACGCCGTCGACGGCGTCCTCGCCGCGGGCGCCCTGCCGCTGGCGGTGGGGGGCGATCACTCGATCACGCTGCCCATCCTCCGCTCCCTGGCCCGCCGCCATGGCCGGCTGGGCCTCGTCCACTTCGACGCGCATCCGGACACCTGGGACGAATACTTCGGCAGCAAGTATTTCCATGGGACGTCCTTCCGGCGTGCCCTGGAAGAGGAGCTGATCGATCCACGCCGGATGATCCAGGTCGGCATCCGCGGGCCGCTCTACGGCCCGGAGGACTTCGCCCTGCACGACCAGCACGGCATGGAGGTGATCCGGATCGAGGCCGTCAAGGATCAGGGAACCGCCTGGGTCGCCGGCCGCCTCGGCCGACTGCGCGGCGGGCCCGTCTACTGCTCGTTCGACATCGACGCCGTGGATCCGGCCTATGCCCCGGCCACCGGCACGCCCGAGGTGGGGGGCCTGACCTCGTACGAGGCGGTGACGCTGGTGCGCGCCCTGGCCGGCCTGGGGCTGGTGGGAGCCGACGTCGTGGAGGTTTCACCGCCCTACGACGGTCCCGGGCAAGTGACCGCTCTGCTGGCGGCCAACCTGCTCTTCGAGCTCACCAGCGTCATGGCGCTGGACCGATGACGGCCGCGCTCACCGCGGTTCTGCTCGGCCTCGTGATCGGGCTCGGCGCGGCGCCGGCGGTGGCGGCGCCGACCGTCTCGCGGCTCGACCTCGAGGGCGTCATCAGCCCGGTGACGCTGCGGCTGGTGGAGACGGCGATCGACCGGGCCCAGGCCCAGGGCAGCCAGGCCCTCATCATCCAGCTCGACACTCCAGGGGGCCTCGAGCGCTCGATGCGGGCGATCGTTCAGCGGATGCTCCAGTCTCAGGTGCCGATCGTCGTCTACGTCGCTCCCACGGGAGCCCGAGCCGCGTCGGCCGGGGTCTTCATCACGATGGCAGCCCACGTGGCGGCCATGGCCCCGGCCACGAACATCGGGGCCGCCCACCCCGTGGCCCTGGGTGGGGGCGCCGACAAGGAGAGCTTGAAGAAGATCGAGAACGATGCAGCCGCGTTCATCCGCACCGTCGCCCTCGAGCGGGGGCGCAACGCAGACTGGGCCGAGAAGGCCGTGCGGCAGTCGGTCTCCATCACCGAGCGGGAAGCCGTGCGGCTCAAGGTCGTGGACTTCATCGCCGACTCCATCCCCGACCTGCTCCAGAAGATCGACGGGCGGACGGTGAAGACGGCGAAGGGGACGCTCACGCTGGACACGCGAACCGCTACGGTGAAGTCGATCGAGATCGGGTTCCGCGACCGGGTGCTCAACATCATCAGCGATCCGAACGTGGCGTACCTCCTCATGATGGTGGGCATGATCGGCGTGGTCGCCGAGCTCTACAATCCCGGCGCCATCTTCCCGGGGGTCATCGGCGGCATCTCGCTGATCCTGGCCTTCTTCGCCTTCCAGAGCCTGCCCATCAACTATGCCGGCCTGCTTCTGATCATTCTGGGGGTGGGCCTGATGCTGGCCGAGATCAAGATCGTGAGCCACGGCATCCTGGGTGTCGGAGGCGTGGCCGCGCTGCTGCTGGGCTCCCTCATGCTGTTCGAGGCGCCCGAGGTCGGCTTCAGGGTCTCCTGGTGGGTGCTGCTGCCCACCGTGAGCGCGACCGCCGGTACCTTCCTGGTCGTCGTGGCGGCCGGCGTGCGGGCGCTCGGGCGCCGGCCCATGCTGGGCGCCTCCGGCCTCGTCGGGCAGGTGGGTGTCGCCCGGACCCGGCTGGCGCCCGAAGGGCAGGTGAGCATCCAGGGTGAAATCTGGCGCGCCATCGCCGACGGCGCGCCGATCGAGGAAGGGGCTCCGGCGCGCATCGTGGGCGTGCAGGGGCTCACGCTGAAAGTCGTCAAGGCCGGCAATCCCGGCGACCCCGGAGGGGCACCATGATCACAGCGGACTCGTTGCTCCTGCTCGTTCTCGTGGCTGCCGTCGTCTTCCTGATCAGCTCCTGCGTGAGGATCTTGCGGGAGTACGAGCGGGCGGTGATCTTTCGACTGGGGCGAACCACTCGGGCCATTCTCAATCCCGGCGGCGACGGCCGGGGGCCGGGCCTGCTGCTCCTGCTGCCGTTCATCGACAAGATGGTGAAGGTGAGCCTGCGCACGATCGCCATGGACGTACCGCCCCAGGACGTCATCACCCGCGACAACGTCTCGATCAAAGTGAACGCGGTCATCTACTTCCGCGTGGTGGACCCGGAGCGCGCCGTGATCTCGGTCGAGGACTTCCTGTACGCGACGTCACAGATCGCCCAGACGACGCTCCGCAGCGTGCTGGGGCAGGTGGAGCTGGACGACCTGCTTTCGGCCCGCGACAAGATCAACCAGCAGCTGCAGCGGATCATCGACGAGCACACCGATCCCTGGGGCGTCAAGGTCACGACCGTCGAGGTCAAGCACATCGACCTGCCCCAGGACATGCAGCGGGCCATGGCCAAGCAGGCCGAGGCCGAGCGCGAGCGGCGGGCCAAGGTCATCAACGCCGACGGCGAGTTCCAGGCGGCGGCCAAGCTGGCCGAGGCGGCCCAGGTGCTGATGCAGTATCCCGTGTCGATCCAGCTGCGCTATCTGCAGACCATGCGGGAGATCTCCTCCGAGCGCAACACGACGACCTTCTTCCCGCTGCCCATCGACCTGCTCGGGCCCATGTTCGCCAACTTCGGCAAGGACGGCAGCGGCGAGGGCCGCTGAGTTGGCGGCGCCCGAGGCCGGCGTGTAGAATACGGGCGGTCGACCGCTCGGGGGGTTAGCTCAGTTGGGAGAGCGCGGCGTTCGCAACGCCGAGGTCGAGGGTTCGAATCCCTTACCCTCCACCATCACTTCCTTTTCCCCGCCGTCCCAATGAAGCGTAGCACCGAGCGTATCCTCACCACCCACGCCGGCAGCCTGCCGCGTCCCGACGACGTGCTGACCATGGTGCAGGCCAGGGCGGCCGGCGGCCGTTTCGACGAGTCCGCCTATCGGGCGCGCCTCCGGCAGGCCGTCGCCGACGTCGTGCGTCAGCAGGTGCGGCTCGGCATCGACGTCGTCGACGACGGTGAGATGAGCAAGCCCGGATTCATCCACTACGTCAACGAGCGGCTCGGCGGGTTCGCGCCGAGCCCGGACGCCCCGAGCCGCAGCACCTGGGCCGACTCGCGCGAGGTCCGGGCGTTCCCCGAGTTCTACGCGTGGTTCGCGCAGGCGCTGCCGAGCCCGGCCGCCCGGGCCCCGCACCTGGCATGCGTGGGCCCGGTCAGCTACAAAGGGCACGCGCTGCTGCAGGCCGACCTGGACAACCTCAAGGCGGCCCTGGCCGGCGTGAGCCCGGCCGAGGTCTTCGTGCCTGCCGTCTCGCCGTCGAACGTGGAGGAGTGGAACCCGAACCGGCACTACCGGAGCGACGAGGAATACCTGTTCGCGATCGCCGAGGCCATGCGCGAGGAGTACCGCGCCATCGTCGACGCCGGCTTTCTGCTGCAGATCGACGACCCGCGGCTGGTGACCTACTACATCCTGCACCCGGAGGCGAGCGTCGCCGATTGCCGCCGGTGGGGTCGCGCGCGCGTGGAGGTGCTCAACCACGCCCTGCGCGGCATTCCCGAGGACCGCGTCCGGTTCCACACCTGCTACGGCATCAACATGGGGCCGCGCGTGCACGACATGGAGCTCAAGGACGTCGTCGACCTGATCCTCGAGGTCCGGGCGGGCGCCTACTCGCTGGAAGCCGCCAACCCGCGGCACGAGCACGAGTGGCGGGTGTGGGAAGAGGTCAAGCTACCGGACGGCAAGGTGCTGATCCCGGGCGTGATCACCCAGTCCAGCGTCCTGGTCGAGCATCCCGAGGCGGTGGCCGAGCGCGTCGTGCGCTTCGCGTCCGTGGTCGGCCGCGAGAACGTCATCGCCGGCAGCGACTGCGGCTTCGCCACGTTCGCGGGCTCCCTCGAGATCCATTCCTCGATCGTGTGGGCCAAGCTGGCCGCCCTGGCCGAGGGCGCGCGCCGGGCATCCAGGCGCCTCTGGGGGCGTTCGTGAAGGCGCGTCCGGTCCGTCGGGCGTCATCCAGTGTGGGCCAGCAGGATGGCCAGAGCCAGGACGAGGATGAGCGCGAGGAGGAACAGCGTGACCAGCCGGGCCTTCACCGGTGGTCGGGCTGATCAGGGAGCAGGACGGGCGCTAGAACCGGGCCGCGGCTTGGCCGGGCGGGGCGGACAGGCCTTGTGGTACCAGGTCGTCCCCAGCTTGATGTGATTGCCGTTCCGGCGGATGCGCTGCCGGCACTTGGGGCACGTTCCCATTCTCCAAGTCTCCTCGTCGTCGACTGTGGACGGCGTATTATACAGGACCGGATGGGCCAGACCGACGAAGCCTGCCTGTTCTGTCGCATCGTGGCCCGGACCAGTCCCGCCGACATCGAGTACGAGGACGACTCGGTCCTGGCCTTCCGCGACATCTATCCCAAGGCTCCCGTTCACCTGCTCATCGTCCCCAAACGTCACGTAGCATCGATCATGGCGATGCAGCCTGGCGATGCGGAGATTCTCGGCCGCTGCCTGCTGGCCGCGCGCGAGATCGGTGAGCGCAGGGGATTGAGCGAGCGCGGATACCGGCTCACGATCAACTGCGGTCCGGAGGGTGGTCAGCAGGTGTACCACGTCCACGTCCACTTCCAGGCCGGCCGGCGGTCCAAAGCCTAGCGACGAACGCAAAAGGGCCCCGGAGGGCAATGCCCTGCCGGGGCCCGCACTACGACGACGACTCGCCTATCGAAGAATCGTGAGCGCGGACTGAGCCTTCGACTTGGCGGTCTTCATGTCACCAGCCTTGCACGCCGCCTCAGCCTCTTTGATCAGGGTCGAGGCCTTGGAGACGTCCGAGCCAGTGACCTTCGCACCTGCGAGCGACCGCGGAGCCTGAGCGTCCTGACCGCGCGGCGCCTGGGCATCCTGACCACGCGGAGCTTGGGCATCCTGACCACGCGGAGCCTGAGCGTCCTGACCACGCGGCGCCTGGGCATCCTGACCGCGCGGGGCCTGAGCGTCCTGACCACGCGGTGCCTGGGCATCCTGACCGCGCGGGGCCTGAGAGTCGAAGCCACGAGCGCCGGCGAGCGAGCGCGGAGCCTGGATGTCCTTAGCTTGCCCCCGTGGAGCCTGGGCATCTTGACCGCGCGGAGCTTGCGCGTCCTGACCGCGTGCGCCGGCCAGCGAGCGCGGGGCCTGGATGTCCTGTTGCGTCTTGGCCATCCCGGCCTTCTGCGACAACACTTGCTTGGCCTTCGCGACCTCCGGCGGGCAATTCTGCGCCTCGGACACCGCCGCGAGGCTCGCGAAGAACATGACACTCACGAATCCGGCCAGTACCTTCTTCATCGTCTCCCCATTTCCGTTGATGGCGTTCGCTGATCGGATGGTGTCTTGGTTGGCTCCCTCGCTCCCCCGACCTACCACCCCCCCAGTCGTTCGAGTTCCCATACCTGTCATCGGTCTCCCTATAACGCAAGCTCGGTGCCAGGCAAGCGCACCTGAGAAGCCTCATATTTTCAAGTGCTTACCATGACGACGGCGATCGGTGCCGGGCGTTGTGCCCGGTGGCGCCCGGCGGGGGTCGCCGGCATTCTGCCCGGCCGCTGTGGTAGTCTTGGAGCCCCGATGTCTCGGCTCGCGCGCTTCGCGCTCGCGCTGCTCGTGATCACCGGCGTGGTGGCGTGCGCGAGGGCTCCGGCGCCCACACCGCAGGCCGCAGCCGTACCCAGCCGTCATGTGCTTCCCAACGGCGTCCGCGTCGTGATCGAGGAACACCGGAGAAGCGACGTGGTGGCCCTGCAGCTATGGGTACAGGCGGGGGCTCGTGACGAGATACCCTCCGAGCTCGGGTTGGCGCATTACCTCGAGCATTTGCTGTTCAAGGGCACGCCTATCCGACCCCCTGGCTTCATCGACCGTGAGGTGGAGGGTGTCGGCGGCCGGATGAACGCGGCGACGTCATTCGATTACACCTATTACAGCATGCTCTTGCCGGCCAGCCGGGTCGTGTCCGGGATCGAGACTCTCGCCGACATCAGCGTCAACGCCAGCCTCGACCCGGACCTCCTCGAGCGCGAGAAGCATATCGTGCTCGAGGAATTGCGCCTTTCCCAGGACAATCCGAGGCGGTTTCTCGGGCGGCAGCTCTACCGGGTCGCCTTCGACGGGCATGCCTACGGGCGGCCGATCATCGGCACCACAGAGCTCATCCGGGGACTCACGCGCGATCAGCTCCTGCGCTTCTATCGGCGGCATTACGTCCCCGAGGCGTTCACGCTGGTGGTTGTCGGGGCCGTCGATCCGAAGCAGGTACTGGTTGCCGCCACCCGGACATTCGGATCGCTGACCCGGACCGGGGGCGGCCGCCTGCCGCCGCGGTCGACCGGGGAGCGCCGGCCGCGACACCTCGAGCTGAACCGTCCGGGCTCTCACGCCTACCTCGGTCTGTCCTGGCCGGCACCGAAGATCGATCACGCCGACACGCCCGCCGTGGACCTCCTGGTGGGCATCCTGGGCCAGGGCCGCAGCTCCCGGCTGACTCGCTCGCTGCGTGAGCGACTGGGGCTCGTCAACACGATCGGCATGGCGTACTCGGCGCTGGAGGGCGCCGGCATCGTCAGCCTCACCGCTCAGCTCGAGCCGGAGCATCTGGCCCGGGCGGAGGCTCAGATCTGGGACGAGATCCAACGGGTGCATGAGACGGGGGTCACCCCGGCGGAGCTCGAGCGCGCCCTGACCGCCGAGGAGGCCCGGCGCGAGTTCCAGAAGGAGACGGCGGAGGGCAGGGCCGCCGCGCTGGGGCACGCCATTACGATATGGAAGCTCGAGGAAGAGGAGGCCTATCTTCATCGGCTGCGGGCGGTGACTCGCGAGCACGTCCGCACCGCTGCCCGCCACTACCTGGACTCCGCTCGGTTCGCCCGCGTGGTGTTCCGGCCGCAGGAGCGACCCTGATCAGGCGCGCCGCGCTGGCGTCCGTATTGATGGCGGCGCTGGCCATACCGGCCAGCGCGTCCGCCCCGCCCGCGCCGGTGGCACGCTACGTCTCGCCGAACGGCATGCGCCTCCTGGTCCGCGAGGACCCTACCGTCGGCGTGGTCGCCGCCTCGCTCCAGGTGCGGGCCGGATCTCGCTTCGAAGGGCCGGAGACGGCCGGCGTCACGAACCTGCTGCATCGCGCCATGCTGAGGGGGGCGGCCGGCCGGACGGCCGAGCAGATCGTGGAGGCGGCGGAGCTCATCGGCGGTTCGATCGATGCCGGCGGTGAGGTGGAGTATGCGGAGGTGAGGGGAACGGCGTTGGCCCGCCACTGGAAGAGGCTCCTGGAGCTGATCGCCGACGTGGCCCTCACACCGACCCTGGATCCGAACGAGATCGCCAAGGAGCGCCGGCTCGTCCTGAGCCAGCTCCGAACGCGGGCCGACACGCCGTTCCCCTTCACCTACGATGCGCTGCTGGCCGATCTCTATGGCGGGCATCCCTACGCGCGCCCGGCTCTCGGCCGAAGCGAGGTCGTGGCGAGGATCGGCGCGGGCGAGCTGAGAGCGCACCATCGTGCGATCTATCGCCCGGACACGCTCGTGCTGGCCGTGAGTGGCCAGGTCCAGCGCGACGAGGTCCGTCAACTGGTCGAGCGTCTGTTCGCCAGCCTCGCCCCGGGTGCCCCGGCCGCGACGTCCGCGCCTCCGCCGCCGATGGCCCAGGGGGCGCGTCGGCTCGTCGAGCGGCCGGCGGAGCAGGCGCAGATCATGGTCGGCTTTCTGGCCCCCGGGCTGGGCGACCAGGATTATGCAGCGAGCAAGGTGCTCGCGGCGCTGCTGGGCGGCGGCATGTCCGGGCGCCTGTTCGTGGAGCTCCGGGAGGCGCAGGGCCTGGCCTACTCGGTGGGCGTGCTCGGACCGGCCCGGACCGGCGCGGCGCCTCTGGTGGCGTACCTGGGCACCGCGCGCGAGAATATCGCGGCCGCGGAGGCAGCTGTTCTGCGCGAGCTCGACCGTGTGCGGGCCGGCGGGTTCACCGCGGCCGAGGTCGAGCGCGCCAAGGCCTACGTGCTGGGAGCGCAGGCCATCGATCGCCGCACGAACGTCCGCCACGCCTGGTATCTGGCGTTCTTCGAGGTCGTCGGCTCCGGGTGGGACTTTCCCGAGCGCTACGCACGGGCGGTGGAGTCGGTCACCCCGGACGATGTCCGCGCCGTGTGCCGGCGCGTGCTGAGCCGGCCGACGGTCGTCGTGCTCCAGCCTCGCTGATGCTGCCCCTGCGGGACGACATCCCCAGCCGCACCGTTCCGCTCGTCACGATGGGCTTCATCGGGGCGAACGTCGTCGCCTTCCTCTATCAGGTCTCCCTGCAGCTCGGCTCCGATCCTGAAGCCCTGCGGGCGGCCCGGGAGTTCGTCTTCGAGTTCGGGGTGATCCCGTGCCGGCTGACCGGTGCCTGCGAGGCCCCCGCGGCGTTCCCGCATCCGGTGGTGACGATGTTCACCTCCATGTTCTTGCACGGCGGCCTGTTCCACATCGGCGGCAACATGCTCTACCTGTGGATCTTCGGCAACAACGTCGAGGACGTCCTGGGGCACGGGCGCTTCTTCTCCTTCTACTTGCTCTGTGGGCTGGCGGCGGCAGCCGCGCAAACTTTCGTGGTCCCCGACTCGGCCGTGCCCATGATCGGGGCCAGCGGCGCGGTCTCCGGAGTCCTCGGGGCCTATCTGCTGGCCTTCCCCCACGCGCGCGTGCTGACCCTCATCACGTTCGGATTTTTCATCCGCTTCATTTACATTCCCGCGGTGGTGGTTCTGGGATTCTGGGTCGTGGTGCAATTCCTCAACGGATTCCTCACGTGGAGCGCGGCGGCGGGCCGCGGCTCGGGTGGCGGCGTGGCCTGGTTCGCCCACCTCGGGGGCTTCGGTGCCGGGCTCGTCCTCCTGTTTGTTCTGCGGCGGCGGCGGCGGGCTCGCCTATAATAAGAGCCCGATGGCGGCGCGAATGCGGATCGATCGGCTGCTCGTGGAGCGGGGGCTCGCCGAGACTCGGGAGAAGGCCCTCAGGCTGGTCCTGGCCGGGGATGTGTTCGTCGACGGCGAGCGCGTGGACAAGGGCGGCGCCCTCGTGGCCGCCGACGCCGAGGTCGAGCTCCAGGACCGCTCACGGTTCGTCAGCCGCGGCGGCGAGAAGCTGGCCCACGCGCTGGACTACTTCAACGTGACCGTTACCGATCGGATCTGCATCGACGTGGGCGCCTCCACGGGGGGCTTCACGGACTGTCTGCTCCAGCGGGGGGCGGCACGGGTCTACGCCGTGGACGTCGGCATCGGGCAGCTGGACGCCCGGCTGCGGCGCGATCCGCGGGTCGTCCTCATGGAAAAAACGAACGCCCGGGCTCTGGACCCGCGGATCTTCCCCGAGCAGCCGTCGCTGGGAGTCATCGACGTGGCCTTCATCTCGCTGGAAAAGGTCCTGCCCGCCGTCTTCGGCGTGCTGGCCACCCGGGCCGACATCATCATGCTCATCAAGCCGCAGTTCGAGGTCGGCCGCCAGCAGGTGGGCAAGGGAGGGGTGGTGAGGGACCCCGTCTTGCACCGGGCGGTGGTGGCCCGACTGGCCCGGTATTCGGTGCTGAGGGGGTGGCACGTGCTGGGCGTGTCGGCGTCGCCCCTGCGCGGCCCCAAGGGCAATCGCGAGTTCTTCCTGCACATCTCCTCCCAGGGCCGGACGGCCGCCAACATCGAGACGCTGATCAATCGCACCGTCGAGGCGCTTGCGTGAACGCGGCAGTGACGGGGGCCGAGGCCCTCGCGTGTCAGGCAGCCTCATGAATGTGGCAGTGCGAGCCGCAAGACGGACCGGGGCTGGGGCCCCGGCGTCTGAGGCGAGCCGATGAAAAAGGTCGGAGTCGTCGTCAAGCCGGATGCCCGCGCCGCGCACGAGGTCGTTCGGCGTCTGGTCCAGTGGTCGAGCGGGCGCGGCCTCGCTGCCCTCCTCGACAAGGAGACTGCCGACCTCGTTCCCGACCTCGCGGTCGCCCAGACCAGCCGAGCCGAGCTTCCGGCGCAGGTCGACGTCATCGTGGTCCTCGGGGGCGATGGCACCCTCCTGTCGGTGGCCCGGGCCGTCGGCGACCTCGGCATCCCGATTCTGGGCGTCAACCTCGGTGGGCTCGGGTTCCTCACGGCCACGACGCTGGACGAGATGATCCCGGCTCTGGAAGCTTTCCTTGCCGGCCGTATGACGGTCGAGGACCGCATGATGCTGTCCGCCCGGCTGCACCGGGAGGGCGGCTCGGCCGGCAGCTTCCTTGCCCTCAACGACGTCGTCATCGTGAAGGGGGCCATGAGCCGGATCATCGACCTGAGCGTGTCCGTCGATGGCCAGTCGGCCATCGACTACCGGGCTGACGGCCTCATCATCGCCACGCCCACGGGGTCGACCGCCTACTCGCTATCGGCAGGCGGGCCGATCCTGTTTCCCACCATGGACGCCGTCGTCCTCACCCCGATCTGCTCGCACACGCTGACGAACCGCCCCATCGTCCTGCCGGGACGCCAGCGGATCGAGGTGGCCGTGCTCACGAGCCAGGAGGTGGTGCTCACCGTCGACGGGCAGGTGGGGACGCCGCTCCGCGAGCGCGATCGCGTCGAAGTGGCCCAGGCGGCGTCGCGGATCCGGCTGGTGCGCTTCCCGCACAAGCATTTCTTCTCGGTCTTGCGCACCAAGCTGAAGTGGGGCGAGCGCTGAGCACTTAACGATACCTCTTGAGCCCTCGCCGCGGCTCAACTAGCATCGACCAGTGCTGCGAGCCCTCCGCATCAAGAACTTCGCCGTCATCGAAACGGTGACGGTGGGTTTCCAGCCCGGCCTCAACGTCCTCACCGGCGAGACGGGCGCCGGCAAGTCGATCGTGGTGGACGCCATTTTGTTGATCTGCGGCGGCCGCGCCCAGAGCGACGTGATCCGCGCCGACGCCGATGTTGCGACCGTCGAGGCGGTGTTCGACACGGCGGGCGACCCCGGGCTGGGGGCGACGCTGGAGGCCGCCGGCCTGCGGCTGGACGACGAGCAGCTCGTCGTCCGGCGCGAGCTGAGCCGCAGCGGTCGGCACCGGGCCTTCGTCAACGATTCGCCGGTCACCGTGGGGCTGCTGGAGCGGCTCGGCCAAGAGCTGGTGCAGGTTCATGGGCAGCACGAGCACCAGCGACTGCTGGAACCGGCGGCCCAGCTGGACCTGCTCGATCGCTACGCCGGCGCCGAGCCGGCCAGGGCCGAGGTGGCCGGGCTCTTCGAAGCGTACCGCGCGGCCCTGGGCGAGGTTCAGGAGCTCAGCACCGCCGAGCGGGATCGGGCCCAGCGGCAGGATCTCTTGCGTTTCCAGCTCTCCGAGCTCGACGGCGCTCGCCTACGGGCGGGCGAGGAAGACGAGCTGCGGGCGGAGCGGCGTCGCCTCCAGCACGCCGAGCGATTGGTCAAGGGTCTTGCCGAGACGGTTGCCCTGATCGTCGAGGATCACGACGCGGCCACCGGGCGAGTGGTGCGGGCCGCCCGCCTGCTCCGAGACCTCGGCCGCGTCGATCCGGCGCTGAGCTCGCCGGCGGACCTGCTCGAGGCGGCCGTGGTGCAGCTGGAGGACGCCATGCTGGCCGTGCGGGCCCTGCGCCAGCGCGCGGAGGCCGAGCCGGGCCGCCTCGAGGCCATCGAGGATCGCCTCGACGCCCTGGCTCGGCTCAAGCGCAAGTACGGCGATACGGAAGAAGCGCTCCTGGCCGTTCGCGACGGGGTGGCCGGCGAGCTGGAGGGGCTGGAGCGGTACGAAGAGGTGCTGGCCGCGGCGGAGGGGCGGCTGGCCGAGGCGCGGGCGAGGCTCGTCGCCGCGGCCGGCACACTGTCGCAGGTCCGGACGTCCGCGGGTACCCGCCTGGGCGGCCTGGTTCAGCGCGAGCTGCGCGCCCTGGGCATGGACCGGGCGCGCTTCGCGATCGCGGTAGTGCGCGGCCGTGAGGATCAGGTGACGGCCCGGGGGCTGGACCGGGTCGAGTTCGAGTTCTCGGCGAACCCCGGCGAGGATCCCCGGCCGCTGGCCCGCATCGCCTCGGGCGGCGAGCTCTCGCGGACGATGCTCGCCCTGCACGCCGTGATCGCCGGGGCCGAGCGGGTCCCCACCATGATCTTCGACGAGATCGACGCGGGGATCGGCGGCCAGATGGCGGCGGTGGTCGCTGACAAGCTGGCTGTGGCGGCGAGGGGCCGACAGGTGCTGTGCGTGACTCACTTGCCCCAGATCGCCGCCCGGGCCGCCCACCACCTGGGGGTCGTCAAGGCCGTCCGGGCCGGCCGCAGCCGGGCCGCCGTCCACGTGCTGACCGGGTCCGACCGCGTCGAGGAGATCGCCCGCATGCTCGGGGGCACGGCCCCGTCGGGGACGGTGCGGCGCCACGCTCGCGAGTTGCTCGGGGCCCGGCCTGTATAATGGTTGTGGACTCATGCTGAACGCCGTCCTCCGCTCCATCTTCGGAACCAAGCACGATCGGGACATCAAACGGATGATGCCGATCGTGCAGGCCATCACCGCACGGGAGCCCGACCTGCAGGCGCTCGATGACGGCGCGCTCCGGGCCAAGACCGACGAGCTGCGGCGGCGCCTCCCGTCGGCGAGCCTCGACGAGCTGCTGCCCGAGGCGTTTGCGGTGTGCCGGGAGGCGGCCCGTCGCACGCTCGGGATGCGACACTTCGACGTCCAGCACATCGGCGGCATGGTGCTGCACAGCGGCAAGATCGCCGAGATGGCCACCGGCGAGGGCAAGACGCTGGTGGCCACGCTCCCCGCGTACCTCAACGCGCTCACCGGGCGGGGCGTGCACATCGTGACCGTCAACGATTACCTGGCCAAGCGCGACGCCCAGTGGATGGGCCCGGTCTACCACGCTCTCGGCCTCACCATCGGCGTGATCCAGCACGAGGCGTCCTTCCGCTACGACCCCGCCTACGTGACGCCGGACATCCGCCTGACCGCGTTGCGCCCCTGCAGCCGCCACGAGGCCTATCTGGCCGACGTGACCTACGGCACCAACAACGAGTTCGGCTTCGACTACCTCCGCGACAATATGCGCTTCACGCAGGAGGAACTGGTGCAGCGGGAGCTGCACTACGCCATCGTGGACGAAGTCGACTCCATCCTCATCGACGAGGCCCGGACGCCCCTGATCATCTCGGGGCCGTCCGACGAGTCCACCGAGCTCTACTACAAGCTGGACCGCATCATTCCCAAGCTGAAGCGGGCCGCCACCATCGTGGAGGGCAAGCTCTCCGAGATCGAAGAGCAGAAGAGCGGCGACTACATCGTCGACGAGAAGTCCAAGGCGGTGGCGCTGACCGAGCAGGGGATCGCCTCCTGCGAGCGCCTGCTCGGCATCGATAACCTCTACGATCCCAAGAACATCGACGTCCTCCACCACATCCATCAGGGGCTGCGGGCCCACGCCCTCTACCGACGCGACGTCGACTACGTGGTCAAAGACGGCCAGGTCATCATCGTGGACGAGTTCACTGGCCGGCTCATGCCCGGCCGCCGGTGGTCGGACGGCCTGCACCAGGCCGTGGAGGCCAAGGAAGGGGTGCGCATCGAGCGCGAGAACCAGACGCTGGCCACCATCACCTTCCAGAACTACTTCCGCATGTACGACAAGCTAGCCGGCATGACGGGCACCGCCGAGACGGAGGCCGAGGAGTTCGCCAAGATCTACAAGCTCGACGTGGTGGTCGTCCCCACCAATCGCCGCCTCATCCGGCACAACCACCCCGACGTGGTCTACAAGACGGAGCGGGAGAAATTCAACGCGGTGGTGGAGGATATCGTGCGCTGCCACGAGAATGGGCAGCCCGCGCTGGTGGGCACGGTGTCGATCGAGAAGTCCGAGCAGTTGTCGAAGCTCCTGAAGAAACGGGGCGTCAAGCACGAGGTGCTCAACGCCAAGTACCACGAGCGCGAGGCGGAGATCGTCGCCCAGGCCGGCCGCCTGGGCGCGGTGACCATCGCCACGAACATGGCCGGGCGCGGCACCGACATCCTCCTCGGCGGCAATCCCGACTTCCTGAGCAAGGAGACCTTGCGGCGCAAAGGGCTCGACCCGGCCACGGCGTCCCCCGAGGTCCGCGAGGCGGCCCTGGCCGAGGCCCGGCGTATCACCGAGCCGGAGCACGAGAAAGTAGTGACGCTGGGCGGATTACACATCGTGGGCACCGAGCGGCACGAGTCGCGCCGCATCGACAACCAGCTCCGGGGCCGCTCGGGCCGGCAAGGGGATCCGGGCTCCTCACGGTTCTACCTCTCGCTGGAAGACGACCTGCTGCGGATCTTCGGCTCCCAGCGCATCCAGCGCATCATGGATCGCCTGGGAATGGAGGAAGGCGAGCCCATCGAGCACAAGCTCGTCACCCGGGCCATCGCCACCGCCCAGAAGCGGGTCGAGAACCACAACTTCGAGATCCGCAAGCACCTGCTCGAGTACGACGACGTGATGAACAAGCAACGTGAGATCGTCTACGGCATGCGGCGCCAGATCCTGGACGGCGAGAGCCAGGCTGAGACGATCGCCGAGTGGATCGACGACCTGGTCGGCACGACGCTGGACGCCTACGCTCCCGGCAAGAGCCATCCCGAGGACTGGGACCTGGCCGGCCTCAACGAGGCGCTCTATCGCCAGTTCGACGTGCGCGTCGCGGCTCCGCGCTTCGCCGAGGTCGTGTCCCGGGACGGGCTCCAGGAGCTCGTGAGCAATGCGGTGCGAGAGCGCTACAGCGAGCGGGAGCAGGAGCTCTCCCGCGACTTGCTGCGAGCCCTCGAGCGCCACGAGATGCTGATCGTGATGGACCAGCAGTGGAAAGACCACTTGCTGTCCATCGACCATCTCAAGGAAGGGATCGGTCTGCGCGGGTACGGGCAGCGCGACCCCCTGACCGAGTACAAGCGCGAGGCGTTCGAGCTCTTCCAGGACATGGCGTCCCGGGTCAAGGCCACCGTCGTGGAGCGGCTGTTCAAGGTCCAGATCGTGCGCGACACCCCCGTGGAGCTGCCGACGATGACGGCGTGGGCCGATGTGCAAGAGTCTCGCGGCGCCCTGCCCGACGAGATGTCGCGCAACGCGGCCCCCACGGCGCCACGCTCGGCCCCCCGGACCGCCAGCGGCGAAAAGGTCGGACGCAACGACCCCTGCCCCTGCGGGTCGGGCAAGAAGTACAAGAAGTGCTGCTACCTGAAGCAGAGCACCTGATCTTCCGCGTTTTCGAGGTTCGCGAGGTCGTGGATCAAGGAGAAGGCCCCGGTCTGGAGCAGACGGGCTGAGATGGACGACCGACGGTATCGTCAGGCCGGCTACCGGAACAATCAGAACGAACGGCGGGAGGCGCCGCCGCCCTCCGCTCGGCCGTCAAGCATCCTCAAGAGCCGGGCCGTCTCGCGCTGCGCCGAATGCGGCACGGTGTTACCCATCACGGCCGACTCGCTCAGCCAATGTCCCAACTGCCGGGCGGACCTGCACGCCTGCCGGCAGTGCGCCCATTTCGATCCGGCCCGGCGATTCGAGTGCGTCCAGCCCGTTGTCGCGAGGGTGGCCGACAAACGGCGCCGCAACGAGTGCACCGCGTTCGCGCTGACGGTGACGGTCGAGCGCGACACCTCGGCGGGATCGATGCGCCCTGACGACGCCCGGCGGGCCTTCGGCAACCTCTTCAAGAAGTAGACGAGGCCGCCTGCCGGGACTCGGTCCACGGCCGGTTCCGCGACATCTGGGGCCGCTGGGGCCGCAACGGCCCAACCGCTGGTGCCTTTTTTCTTGGGACCACGCAACCCCTCGTGATAGAAGGGCGCATGCGTCTCGAGACCATCACGCTCAACGGCTTCAAGTCGTTCGGCGAGCGCACCGAGATCAAGGTGCTTCCGGGCATCACTGCCGTCGTGGGTCCAAACGGGTGCGGCAAATCCAATCTCTCCGACGCAGTGCGCTGGGCGCTGGGCGAGCAGAGCGCGAAATCGCTGCGGGGCCAGCGCATGGAGGACCTCATCTTCCACGGCTCGGCGTCCCGCCGCGCCGTGGGCATGGGGGAAGTGGAGCTCAGGTTCAGCAACGACGGCACCCTCAACGTACCGTGGAGCGAGGTCGCGGTCGCCCGCCGGCTCTACCGCACGGGTGAGAGCGAGTATCTGCTGAACAAGTCGGTGACCCGCCTGCGTGACATCCTCGATCTCTTCGCCGGGACGGGCGCCAATCCGCGCGCCTACTCCGTGATGGATCAGGACAAGCTCAACCATGTCCTCACCGCGAAGCCCCACGAGCGGCGCGTCTTCATCGAGGAAGCGGCCGGCATCGCCCGCTACAAGCACCAGCGCAACGAGACCGAGGGCAAGCTGGAGGGCGCGCGCCAGAACCTCCTGCGCGTCCGGGACGTCATGGAGGAGGTTCGTCGCCAGCTGGGCTCGCTGGAGCGTCAGGCCAAAAAGGCGCAACAGTACAAGGCGCTCGAGCAGGAACGCCAGGCCCTGCGCCTGATCCTCACGGCCGCCGATTATGCCGTACTCGTGGCCGAGGGCGAGCGCCTGGACGTCGAGGTGGCCGCGCGGCGCGACCGCGAGCAGACGCTGCGGGTTCGCCTGGCCCACCTGGCGGCGCGGGAGGCGACCGAGCGGGAGAGCCTGCTGGCCAGCGATCACCGGCTGGCCGACCTGCGCCAGTCGCTTCAGAAGGTGCAGGCCGAGCTGGAACGCCTGCTGGAGCGGCGCGAGCAGATGGGCGTGCAGCTGCACGAGACGACCGAGGAGGGCAGCCGGCTCGCCGAGGACATCCGATCCAGCACCGAGCGGCTGGCCAGCATCGTCGGCGAGCGCGAGACGATGCGGGTGGCCCTCGCCGAGGCCGAGCGACTGCGCGCCGAGCGGCAGCAGACGGCCGACGAGCTGGCCGGGCAGGTCGAGCGCCATCGCCTCCAGCTGAGCGACGAGCGTGGCCGCCTGGAGGCGATGCGACTGGAGCAGGTCCGCCTGGCCGCCGAGCGAGCCGATCTCACCCGCTCGGCCGGCGAGTTGCGCGAGCGCCAGAGTCAGCTCGGGCGCCGCGCCGAACGGCTGGCCGCCGAGCTCCAGGGCGTCGAGGCCGAGGCCCTGCAGCTTACGGCAAGCCGACACCAGCTGGAGACCGCGCGTGACCGTGCCCTGACCGAGGTGGCCTCCCTGACTGAGCAGCGAGACCGCCTGGCGACCGAGCTGGCCACCTTCGAGCGGCAGCTGGGCGAGGCGGAGGCCCGCCTGGGCGAGCTCCGAGTCTCCCTGGCCGCGCGGGGGTCCAGCCTCGATGCGCTGCGTGGGCTCGATCGCGCCCGCGAAGGCTACGGCTCGGGCGTGCGCGCGATCTTCGGCGAGGAAGGCAGCCCGCGCGTGGCCGGCGTCGTCGGCACCGTCGCCGAGCTCCTCGACGTCCCGCCGGAGCTCGAGCGGGCGGTGGAGGCGGTGCTCGGGGAGCGCCTGGAGTGGGTGGTGGTGGAGCGGTTCGAGCAGGCCCGCGAGGCGGTGGCATACCTGGATGCCAGCAACGCCGGGGCCGCCACCTTCCTGCCCCTGGAGCATCTGCCGGCACCGAACGGGCTGCCACCGGAGGACAACGGCATCCGCTGGGTCGAGCGCCAGGTAGGCGGGTTCGCGCCGAATCTCCTGCACTACCTGCTCCGGCGGGTGGCGGTCGTCGAGCATCTCGATCACGCCGAGGCGTTGTGGCGGCGCAACGGCATCGTGGCCACCTACGTCACGCGCGATGGACAGGTGCTCACACCCACCGGTCGCCTGCGGGGTGGCTCGGAGCGGGAAGGGAGCGAGCACTCGCTGCTCGCGCGCCGGCGCCAGCTCCGGGAGCTCGAGGACGAGACCGCGCGCCTCACCGAGGCCGTGCAGACGACGCAGGCGGCGGTCACCCGGCTGGCCGGGGAGGTCGCGGCCCTGCGGGAGCGCCTCAACGCCTGCGAAGGGGGACTGAGGGAGCGTCAGGCGGAATACCTGTCCGGTGAGAAGGATCTGGAGCAGGCCATCCGCGAGCACGACCGCGTGCAGCGTCACGTCCAGACGGTGCGCCTGGAGGACCGGCAGATCGCCGCGGAGGCGGACGAGACGGCGGCCATGCTGGGGCGGCTCGAGCAGCGAATCGCCGCTGCCGGCGAGGCCGAGGCCGCTCAGGAGAACGCGATGGGCGTCCTCCGGGAGACCATCGCCGCCGCCCAGGAGCGCGAGACGCGCCTGGGGGCCGATCTCACCGCCCTCCGCGTCGAGGTCGGCTCGGTGACGGAGCGCGTCGAGGCGCTCGGACGCGAGCTGGCCCGCATCGACGAGATCGAGGCCGACCTCAAGGAGCGCCTGGCCTCGGCTCAGTCCCGCCAGAGTCAGCTCGCCGAGCGCCAGGCGTGGCTCCGGGAAGAGCGCCAGCGCACGGACGACGCTGCCCGGGACGTCGCCGAGGAGCGCGACCGCGGGGAGGGCGAAGTCCAGGCGGCGGCCGAAGCCCATGAGGGCTTGCTCGGCGAGCTTCGAGGGCTGGAGCAGGAGGTTCGAGCGCTCGAGGGGGAGCTGGCTCGCCTGGTCGCCGGCATCCACGAGCTGGAGCTCCAGGCGACAGAGCGTCGCGTGCGGCGCGAGGAGCTGGCCCAGGAGGCCTATCGCGCCTGGAGCATCGACGAGGCCGCTCTGCGCGCCCGGCACGACCCCTCCCAGGATCCGGCGGAGGTCAAGCAGCGGGTCGGCGAGCTGGAGGAGCGGCTGGCGGGGATCGGGGCCGTCAACCTGGTGGCCGACGAGGAATACCGGGAGCTCGACGAACGCCTGAGCTTCCTCCGGACCCAGCACGATGACCTGGTCGCCTCCATCAAGGATCTCGAGAAAGCGTTGCGGGGGATGACCCGGACCGCCCAGGAGCGGTTCAACCAGGCGTTCGCGGAAATCAACCGTGAGTTCTCGCGCCTGTTCGAGCGCCTGTTCGAAGGCGGCCGCGCCGAGCTGCGCCTGGTCGAGGCCGAGGAGGGAGGCGATCCGCTGGACACCGGCGTGGAGCTCATGGCCCAGCCCCGCGGCAAGCGCCTGCAGTCAGTGACGCTGCTGTCGGGCGGCGAGCGTGCCCTAACCGGACTGGCCTTGCTTTTCGCGATCTTCTACTACCGGCCCAGTCCGTTCTGCGTGCTGGACGAGGTCGATGCGCCCCTCGACGACGCCAACATCCACCGCTTCCTCAGGGTGTTGCGCGAGCTGACGAGCCAAACCCAGTTCCTCGTGATCACCCACAACCGCCGGACGATGGAGGCGGCCGACCTCCTGTACGGCGTGACCATGGAAGAGCCGGGGCTGTCCAGGCTGGTGTCCGTGAAGCTCAACGCGGAGGTGTGAAAAGACGCCCCGGATAGGCTAGACTCGCAGTGTCGGACATGGCCTCGCTCGGTTCATACCTTCGTGAGCTTCGTGAGGGACGAGGCCTCTCGCTCGAAGAGCTCTCCCGCGCTACTCGTGTGGCCCCCCGGTACCTGGAGGCGCTGGAGGCGGACGACCTCGCCGCCCTGCCCGGACATGTCTTCGCCCGCGGCTTCCTGCGCGCGTACTGCCAGATCCTGGAGACACCTCCCGACGAGGCCATCGCCCTCTACCATCGCCAGACGGGGACGCCGCTCCCCGCGCCGGCGAGCGCGGGCCGGCGGGTGGAGTCGGGCGCCCGCAACCGAAGCACGGTGTTGATCAGCTTCGTCCTCCTGGTCGTCTTCGGGGTCGCTCTGCTGGCAGTCGCCAATGTTCTGCAGTCCGCGCGCGAGCGGGCCAGCGCGCGCGAAGGGGTAGCGGCGCCCGGCGATGTTGCCACTTCCGTGACGGCTCCCGTCCCCGCCGAGGACAGGCCGAAGGCGCCCGAGGCCCAGCCTCCGAAGGTCGCCGCGGCGCCCCAGCCGCCTCCCAGCCCGCCTCCGTCGCCGCAGCCCGCGGTGGCCACCCCTGGCTCCGGCGGTCAGTACCGGCTGGTGGCCCGGGTATCGGAGGCGACCTGGGTCCGCGTCCGGACGGACGATGGACGCTCCACCGAGGAGACGATCCCCGCAGGCGCCGTCCGGGAATGGGTCTCCAGCACCCCGTTCGTCCTCACCGTCGGCAATGCGGGCGGGATCGCGCTGGAGCTGAACGGCCAGCCTCTTCCGCCCCTGGGACCGCGAGGAGCGGTCATCTCCCGGCTCGTGATTCCTTCCACGCAGCAGTGAAGTTCATCCGTGGGCTGGGCGACCGCCTGAGCGCTGGGCTCAGGAGGTCGCGGGAGTACCTTGGCGAGCAGCTGGCGGCCGTCCTGGAGCCGGACAGGCCGATCGACGAGGCCCTGTACACCGAGCTGGAGGATCTGCTGGTTGCGGCCGACCTGGGGGCCAGTCTGGCGGCCGACTTCGTCAACCGCGCCCGCGAGGAAGTGATGTTCGGCACGGTGACCCGTGCCGAGCAGCTCCGACCGCTCTTCCGCCGCTTCCTGACGGAGATCCTCAGCCCGGCCGCCCAACCGCTGAACCTCGAGGCGCGACCAGCCGTCGTCCTCATGCTGGGCGTCAACGGCTCGGGCAAAACGACGACTTGCGCGAAGCTGGCGGCCGCCCTCAGCCGGGAGGGGCAGCAGGTGTTGTTGGCTGCGGCAGACACGTTCCGGGCGGCCGCCATCGAGCAGCTCGAGGCGTGGGGCCAGCGCATCGGCGTGGAGGTGATCCGCCAGGCGGCCGGGTCCGACCCTGCGGCCGTCGTGTTCGACGCTCTCAAGGCCGCCACCGCCCGTCAGATCGACGTGCTCATCGTCGACACCGCCGGTCGGCTCCACACCAAGTCGAACCTGATGCTCGAGCTCGCCAAGCTCAAGCGCGTGATCGAGCGGCAATTGCCGGGGGCGCCCCACGAGCGGTTGATCGTTATCGACGCGCCGACCGGCCAGAATGGCCTGGCCCAGGCGCGGATGTTCCACGAGGCCGTGGGGCTGACCGGCGCCGTCCTCACCAAGCTTGACGGAACGGCGAAGGGGGGCATCGTCGTCCGTATCGTTCGGGAGTTGGGCCTGCCCATCAAGCTGGTCGGTGTCGGTGAGAAGCTGGAGGACCTGGGCCCCTTCGACGTCGATCGCTTCGTGGAGGCGCTGGTCCCCACCTCATGAGCGCCACCAGCGCGGACGAGGAATTCATGAGCCGGGCCCTGGCGCTCGCCGAGCGGGCCCGGGGGTTGACCTCGCCCAACCCCATGGTCGGCGCGGTCGTGGTACTTGGGGATCGCGTGGTGGGTGAGGGCTTCCACGCAGCGGCGGGAAGTGCGCATGCCGAGATCCAGGCGCTGGCCGCGGCCGGCGATCGCGCCCGAGGCGCCACGCTTTACGTCACCCTGGAGCCCTGCACGCACTGGGGGCGGACTCCGCCCTGCGCCCCGGCCGTGGTGGCGGCGGGAGTGCGCCGCGTGGTCGCGGCGCTCCAGGACCCCAACCCGATGATCGCCGGCCGGGGCCTCGAGGTCCTGCGGCGGGCGGGGATCGAGGTGGCGGTGGGAGTCTTACAAGCGCGGGCGGCGGAGCAGAACCGGATCTTTCTCACGGTGATGCGGCAGGGACGGCCGCACGTCCTCCTGAAAGCCGCCATGACCCTCGATGGCAAGATCGCCGATCTCCACGGCGAATCGCGATGGATCACGGGGGAGGCGGCCCGCCGCGAGACCCATCGCCTGCGCAGCGAGGCCGACGCGATCGTCGCCGGGATTCGCACCGTGCTTCGCGACGATCCCCAGCTCACCGTCCGCCTGGAACCGCCCTGGCCGCGGGAGCCGCTGCGTGTCGTGCTCGATACCGGCGCGCGAACCCCGCCGGCCGCTCGGGTCATCACGTCGGGTACCGCCGCCCGCACCCTCATCGCCGTGGGTGAGACCGCGCCGGCCGAGCGGGTTCGCCGGTTGCTCGACGCGGGCGTGACGCTCGTGCGCCTGCCCGTGCGCGACGGCCGTGTCGGGCTGGCCGAGCTCCTCGCCGAGCTCCATGCGGGCGAGATCCGCGGGGTGCTGGTCGAAGGGGGTGCCGAGGTCCACGGGGCGTTTCTGGACACCGGGCTGGTGGACCGGGTCGCGGTCTTCGTGGCGCCGCGGCTGATGGGCGGGCGCGAGGCGACACCGATGATCGCCGGCAGCGGCCTGGCCCTGAAGCACGCCCTGAGACTCGGTGCGCTGTCGATCCGGCCCGTGGGCGAGGACGTCCTCATCGAAGCGGATGTCTGCCGCGAGCCCGCCTGATGTTCACGGGGATCGTGGAAGAGGTGGGCGTGGTCCGGGCGGCCGCGCCGGCGAGCGACACGGTGCGGCTCCAGGTGCAGGCCACCGTAACGCTCGAGGGCAGTGAGCGTGGCGCCAGCGTAGCCGTCAATGGCGTCTGCCTCACCGTCGTCGAGCGCCTGGCCGACGCTTTCGTCTTCGACGTCGGCCCCGAGACGCTGGCCCGCACGACCCTGGGCTCGCTGACCCCGGGACGTACGGTCAACCTGGAACGTCCCCTCCGTCTGGGCGCTCCCGTGGGAGGTCACCTGGTCCTGGGGCACGTCGATGGCGTGGCCACCATTGCGGACGTAACGCGTGTAGAATCGACGGCGCGGGTCCGCCTCGCCCTGCCCTGTGCGGATCTGGAGCGATACCTGGTCATCAAGGGGTCGGTGGCGGTGGAGGGGGTCAGCCTGACGGTGGCAGCGTTGGGAGCGGGGTGGTTCGAGGTGATGCTGATCCCGCACACGCTGGAGGCGACGACGCTGGGCGGGCTGCAGGTGAGCCAGGCGGTGAACGTGGAGACCGACGTGATCGGCAAGTACGTGGTGCGCGCGCTGTCGCTGCGGGGGGCCCGATGACAGTCTTTGCGCCGATCGAAGAGGCCATCGAGGAGATCCGGCAGGGCCGCATCCTCGTCGTCGTCGACGACGAGGACCGTGAGAATGAAGGCGATCTGCTGATGGCGGCCGACAAGGCCACGCCGGACGCGATCAATTTCATGGCACGGTACGGCCGCGGGCTCATCTGCGTGCCGATGACCGGGGAGCGGTTGGACGAGCTGAAGATCAGCATGATGGTCTCCGACAACACGGCGCCGCTCAGCACCGCCTTCACCATCACGGTGGACGCCCGCCGGGGGGTGACGACCGGGACCTCGGCCTACGACCGGGCCGTGACCATCCGCACCCTGGTCGACCCGAGCACGCGGCCGGAGGACCTCACGCGACCCGGCCACATCCTGCCGCTGCGAGCCATGCCCGGCGGGGTGCTGCGCCGGGCCGGCCACACCGAGGCCGCGGTGGACCTGGCCCGGATGGCCGACTGCTCGCCCGCGGGAGTCATCTGCGAGGTGCTCGACGAGACGGGGGCCATGGCCCGCGTGCCGCACCTCGTCGAGCTGGCCGCGCGGCACGGCCTCAAGATGGCCACCATCAAGGACCTGATCGCCTACCGGACCCGGACCGAGAAGCTCGTGCGCCGCGTCGCCCAGACCCGCCTGCCCACGGAGTTCGGGGAGTGGACGGCGATCGCCTACGAGACGTCCGTGGAGAGCCGAACGCCCATCGCCCTGATGATGGGCGAAGTGGCCGGCGACGAGCCTGTGATGGTTCGGATGCACTCCGAGTGCCTGTTCGGCGACGTCTTTCAATGCCGACGCTGCGACTGCGGCGTGCAGCTGCGCACGGCGCTGGCGATGATCGAGCGCGAGGGGCGGGGCGTCATCGTGTACCTGCGCCAGGAAGGGCGGGGCATCGGGCTGCTCAACAAGTTCAAGGCCTACGAGCTCCAGGATGCCGGCAAGGACACGGTCGAGGCCAACGAGGCTCTGGGGTTCAAGCCCGACCAGCGCGACTACGGCATCGGCGCCCAGGTGCTCGTCGACCTCGGCGTGAAGAACCTCCGCCTGCTCACCAACAACCCCCGGAAGCGTGTGGGGCTGGAGGCCTACGGGCTGCACTTCGTCGAACGGCTGCCGCTCGAGGTGCCCCCGACCCCCGAGAACCACCGCTACCTCAGCACGAAGCGGGACAAGCTCGGGCACCTCCTCTCGTCCGCCTTCGAGGATTGACGTGTCCGGCCGCGCCCCCCGCCCGCGCCGCGCGGGGCTCACCAGCAGCCTGACCCGGGCTGGCGGTGGCGCCCGGTTCGGCGTCGTGGCCGCGCGCTTCCACGAGCCCATCAGCAAGAAGCTGGTCGACAGCGCTTTGCACGCCTTCGCCGCCGCGCGCGTGGCCTCCGGCGACGTGGAGGTCCACTGGGTCCCCGGGTCGTTCGAGCTCCCTCAGGCCGCCGCGCACCTGGCCCGGACGGGACGCTATGCGGCGATCGTCTGCCTGGGGGTGATCATCCGTGGTGAGACGCCGCATTTCGAGCACATCGCCCGGGAAGCCGCCGCCGGGATCCGTGAGGTGGGTCTCAGCACCGGCGTGCCGACGACCTTCGGCGTGATCACGGCCTTGAGCGAGGAGCAAGCCTGGGCACGGGCGGGCGGTGCGGTGGGCAATCGCGGTCAGGAGGCCGCCGAGGCAGCCATCGAGATGGCGGCGTTCGTGCGCCGCCGGCAGCCCGGACCGAGCCGCAAATGAGCAAGGGCTAGGCACTCGGGGCCCGCCGTGGGACGACGCCGCAAAGCGCGCGAGGTGGCCCTGCAGTTCCTCTACCAGCTCGATCTGCGCGGGGATGACGATGCCCACCCGCACGCCGCGGAGTTCTGGTTCCATCACCCGGTGGACGACGACACCCGGGCCTTCGCCGAGGCCCTCGTCCACGGCGCCAAGCGGCATCAAGCGAAGAGCGACGAGCTGCTCCGCCAGTACGTCGAGCACTGGGATCTCGAGCGCATGGCCGTGGTGGACCGCAACATCCTGCGGCTGGCCATCTACGAGATGGTCTGGAGCGCGGAGGTGCCCTCCAAGGTCGCCATCAACGAGGCCATCGAGATCGCCAAGAAGTTCGGCACCGCCGAGTCGAGCCGGTTCATCAACGGGGTGCTGGATCGGATCCGCAAAGAGCTTCGGCCGGCCTCCTGAGTCTCCCGTGCGGTACGCGATCCTCTCCGACATCCACGCCAACCTGGAGGCCCTGCGCGCCGTCCTGGACGACGCCCGCGACCGCGCGGACGTCATTCTCTGTCTGGGCGACGTCGTCGGTTATGGCGCCGAGCCCGAAGGGTGCATCGAGCTCGTCGCCGAACGCTGTCAGGCCGTGGTGGCCGGCAACCATGAGCACGCCACCGCGGGCCTCATGGCCCTGGAGTGGTTCAATCCCTACGCCCGGGTCGCCGCCGAGTGGACACGGCAGCGGCTCGATGACGAGCATCGGGCCTGGCTCGGAGCGCTGCCGCTGGTCTGCGAATGGGAGGACGCCACCCTGGTGCACGCCAGCCCGCATCAGCCCGAGGACTGGGAATACGTGATCTCCGCGGAAGACGGCTATCGCGCCTTCGCGTCGTTCACGACGCGGCTGTGCTTCGTCGGCCACTCGCATCTGCCCGGGGTCTGGGTCCAGGGCTCCTGGGGCCGACGCCACGAGGCCCGGCCGATGGACGTGCTCCTGGAGCCTGGGTGCCGGTACCTGGTCAACGTCGGCAGCGTGGGGCAGCCGCGGGACCGGGACCCGAGGGCGGCGTGGGCGCTCTGGGACACCGAGGCCAGGCGCGTGAGCATCCGCCGCGTGCCCTACGACGTCATGGCCACGCGCAAGCGGATCGTGGCCGCCGGCTTGCCCGCCTTCCTGGCGGACCGCCTAGGCGAAGGACGCTGAGCCGCGAGACCCTGGGCGCGGCGCTCGTGGCGCTCGCCTCCGGTACGGCGCTGGCCCTGGCCTTTCCCCGTCCCGACTGGTCAGGGGCCGCCTGGGTGGCCCTGGCCCCGGTGCTGGTCCTGGCTCTCACTCGCAGCCCGGGGCCAGCGTTCGGATGGGGCTGGCTGGCCGGGTTCACCTTCTTCCTGTTGTTGCTTCGCTGGCTGAACTTCACCTTTCGCGTCTATAGCGAGATCCCGTGGCCCTTGACCTGGATGCCGACGGCCCTGCTGTCCGGGTACTGTGCGGTGTGGACCGGGCTCGTCGCGGGCGCCGTGTCCTGGCTGGCGCGCGGCCGCGGCTCGGCGGTGGCGCTGCTGGCGGCCCCCTGGCTGTGGGTGAGCGCGGAGTGGGCGCGGGGGTGGCTCATGGGCGGCTTTCCCTGGGGCAGCCTGGGCTATTCGCAGTATCGGCAGCTGCCGGTCATCCAGATCGCCGAGTTGGGTGGCGTCTGGGCCGTCTCGTTCGTCGTCTTCGCCGTGAACGCGGCGCTGGCCGGGGCCGTCGTGTTGTCACGCGGGCGAGCGGCGATCGGCCTGGCCCTCGGCGTGACCCTCGCGGCAGCCACCCTGGCCTTCGGCGCCTGGCGCCTGAAGGAGGCGCCGGCCCCCGGCGAGGTGACCGTTGCGGTGATGCAGCCGTCGATCGAGCAGCCGTTGAAGTGGAAGCCGGAGCACACCGAGTCGACGTTGGCCATCTACGGCGAGCTGACCCGCGCCGCGGCGAGCCAGCGGCCGGATCTGATCGTGTGGCCGGAGACCGCTTCGCCCACCATCCTGCGCCGGGACGCGACGCTCCTGGGCTCGCTCACGGAGCTCTCCGGCGCCTGGCAGGTCCCGCTGCTCGTCGGGTCGATCGACATCGTGGACAGCTCGGAGCAGGACCTGCGCAACACCGCATTTTTGTTGACCGAACGGGGGATCGTGAGCAGGTATGATAAGATCCACTTGGTTCCGTTCGGAGAGTATGTGCCGCTGTCCAGTGTGATCGGGTTCGTGAGGGGCTGGGCCGAGTTCATCTCCGAACTGACGCCCGGCGCCCATGCCGTCGTCTTCGCCGGTCCACCAGCCCCGTTCGGCGTCGTGATCTGTTACGAGGGGATCTTCCCGGCACTGGTCCGCCGTTTCGTCACGGGCGGAGCCCGCCTCTTGGTGAACATGACGAACGACGCGTGGTTCGGCCGTACCAGCGGGCCGCTGCAGCACCTGGCGATGTATCCGCTGCGAGCGGTCGAGCATCGGACGGCCGTGGTCCGGGCCGCCAATACCGGCGTGTCGGCGTTCATCGCGCCCAGCGGACGGATCGTGCAGGCCCTGGACCTCTACGTCCGGGGCAACCTGCTCGCGCGGGTGCCGCTACGCAGCGGGGAGACGTTGTACACGCGGTGGGGAGATTGGCTGCCGTACCTGTCTGTCGTGGTTTCTGCGGCCGCGCTCGTGGCGGCCGCCCTGAGGAGGGCACAGTGATCGCCGGGGAGGTCAAGCGGGAGGCGGCGGAGCTGGCTCGCCGCGTCGACGAGCTCAGGAGGCATCTTTGACCTGCCCGCCAAAGAGCAGCGGCTGGCCGGCCTCGACGCCGAGATGTCGGCTCCGGCGTTCTGGGAGGACAACCGGCGCGCTCAGGAGCTGATCCGGGAGCGCTCGCAGATTCAGCGGCTCGTCGCCCGGCTCGGCGACCTGGCCCGCCAGGCCGACGATCTCGGCGTCCTGCTGGAGCTGGCTGCCGAGGCCGACGACGGCAGCCTCGACACCGAGATCACCGCGAGCATCGGCCGCTTGCGGCGGGACCTGGACGAGTTCGAGCTCAAGATCATGCTCTCCGGTCCTCACGACGAAAAAGCCGCCATCGTCTACATCCACCCGGGCGCCGGCGGGACGGAGTCCCAGGATTGGGCCCAGATGCTCATGCGGATGTACCTGAGGTGGTGTGAGCGCAACGGCTTCAAGGCCGAAGTGGTGGATCTGCTGCCGGGGGAGGAAGCCGGGATCAAGTCGGCGACCATCGAAGTCACCGGCGAGTACGCCTACGGGTTGCTAAAGGGCGAGGCCGGCGTCCACCGGCTCGTGCGCATCTCGCCGTTCGACGCCTCCCGTCGCCGTCAGACCAGCTTCGCCTCGGTCGGGGTGGTCCCCGAAGTGGACGACGTCGAGGTGGTGGTACGCGACGACGAGCTGCGCATCGATGTCTTTCGCTCGTCGGGCCCCGGCGGGCAGGGCGTGAACACGGCCGACTCGGCGGTCCGGATCACCCACCTGCCCACCGGAATCGTGGTGCAGTGCCAGAACGAGCGGTCGCAGCTGCGGAACCGGGACACGGCTCTGCGCATCCTCAAGGCGCGGTTGTTCGAGCTGGCCGAGCGGAAGCAACGGGAAGAGCTGGCCGAGCTGACCGGGGAGAAGAAGGGCATCGCCTTCGGCAGCCAGATCCGCTCGTATACCTTCCATCCCTACCAGCTGGTAAAGGACCACCGGACCGGCGTGGAGATCGGCAACGTCGAGGCCGTCATGGACGGAGACCTCGAGCCCTTCATCAAGGCCTATCTGCTGGGCAGCGTGCGGGCCGCCCAGCTATGAGCCAGCGCCACGAGAAGCTCGAGAGCTTGCGCAAGCGAGGGATCGACCCCTTCGGGGAGCGGTTCGTCGTGACGCATCAGGCCCAGCAACTGCACGAGCAGTTCGCCTCGGCCAAGGACGAAGAGCTGAAAGCCGCCGGTTCGGTCAGCGTGGCCGGACGCGTCATGGCCCTGCGCCACCATGGCAAGACCTGCTTCGCGCATCTTCAAGACTCCAGCGGGCGCATCCAGCTCTACGCGCGGGCCGATCAGCTCGGCGAGGCCTACTCGCTGTTCACGGATCTCGACCTGGGCGACTTCATCGGCGTCACCGGCGAGCCCTTCCGCACCCGTACGGGCGAGCTCACGGTCGCCGTCGGACGCCTGCAGTTCCTGACCAAGGCCTTGCGCCCGCTGCCCGAGAAATGGCATGGCCTGCGCGACGTCGAGACACGCTACCGGCGTCGCTACGTCGACCTCATCGTCAACCGCGACGTCCGCCGGATCTTCGTGCTCCGCTCGCGCATCATCAAGGCGTTGCGCGACTTTTTCGACGCCCGGGGGTTCATCGAGGTCGAGACGCCGATGATGCAACCCATTCCGGGTGGTGCCATCGCGCGACCGTTCAAGACGCACCACAACGCCCTGGACATGGATCTCTACCTCCGCATCGCTCCCGAGCTCTACCTCAAGCGGCTCATCGTGGCCGGGTTCGAGCGCGTGTACGAGATCAACCGAAACTTTCGGAACGAGGGTGTCTCCACCCAGCACAACCCCGAGTTCACGATGCTGGAGTTCTATCAGGCCTATGCCGATTACCAGGATCTGATGCGGCTCACCGAGGAGATGTTCGTGGCTCTCACCCAGGCCGTAGGGGAAGGACCGACGCTCCGGTGGGGAGAGCACGAGATCGACCTCCGGCCGCCGTGGCGGCGCCTGGGGTTCTTCGCGGGGCTGTCCCAGGCGCTGGGAATGGACGTGAGCACCGAGACGGACCCGGCCCGGGTGGCCCAAGCGGCGGCGGCCCGCGGCATCACCGTCGACGCTGCGCCGGCGCCCTGGCGGCTGTGGAAAGAGGTCTTCGAGACGCTCGTGGAGCCTTCCCTCGTCCAGCCGACCTTCGTCATGGACTTTCCTGTCGAGCTCTCGCCCCTGGCCAAGAAAAAGCGGGACAACTCCCGCCTGGTGGATCGCTTCGAGCTTTTCATCGGCCAGCGGGAGATGGCCAACGCCTACAGCGAGTTGAACGATCCCATCGACCAGATGTCGCGGTTCCGCGAGCAGGCCTCGCTCCTGGCCCGCGGCGACGAGGAGGCCCACTGGCTGGACGAGGACTACGTTCGCGCCCTCGAGTACGGCATGCCGCCCACGGCCGGCGAGGGCATCGGTATCGACCGGCTGGTGATGCTCTTCGCCAACCAGCCCTCCATCCGCGAGGTGGTCCTGTTCCCGCATCTGCGCCCCGAGGCCGGGCGACCCGCCGATGAGGACGAGGCGTGAGCCGCGGCCTGCCCTTCGAGCTGTTCCTCGGCCTGCGTTATCTCCGCTCGGCCGGACAACGCGCCAACCTCTCACTGTTCGTGTGGATCGGGGTCGGTGGTGTCTTCCTGGGTGTCGCCGCCCTCATCCTGGTGCTGGCCGTGATGACCGGCTTCCAGGACTCGATTCGCGACAAGATCATCGAGGCCAATCCCCACCTGCTCATCTTTCAGGCCGGCACTCCGGGCCTGGAGGACGCCGCCGCCGTCGCCGAGCGGGTGCGCACCGTCCCGGGAGTACGCGCGGCGACGCCCTTCGTCCTGCAGCAAGCCCTCTTCACCACCAGCGGTGGGAGCGCCCATGGCGGCCTGATCCGCGGCGTGGACCTCACGAATCCCGTCGCCCTCGCCGACCTGCGCACCCACCTGCGCAGCGGGAGCGTCGAGCCGTTGCAGGCGGGGGAGGGCGCGCTGGTGCTGGGCGGTGAGATGGCCCGGGTGCTCGGGGTGATCACCGGCGATCCCGTCACCGTGATCTCCCCCAAGGGCGCGCTGACCGCGGTCGGCCTCGTGCCGAAGATGCGGCGCTATACGGTGGCCGGCATCGTGGAACTGGGGATGCACGAGTACGATGCGACGCTGGCCTTCATGAGCCTGCCCCGGGCCCAGGAGTTTGCCGGCCTGGGCACGGCGGTCAGCGGGATCGACGTGAAGCTCCACGATCCCTTCGACGCCAAGCGGGTGGGCGCGCTGATCGCCGCCCGGCTCGGGTTGCCCTACTGGATCCGCGACTGGATGGACATGAACCGCAACCTGTTCGCGGCCCTGCAGCTGGAGAAGCTCGCCCTGTTCGTCATCGTGACGATCATCGTCCTGGTGGCCGCCTTCGCCATCATCGGCCACCTCGTGCTGCTGGTCGCCGACAAGCGCAAGGAGATCGGCATCCTCAAGGCCATCGGGGCCTCGGGGTCCATGATCACGGCGGTGTTCCTGGCCGTGGGGATGAGCATCGGCCTGGTGGGAACGGTGGCCGGGGCCGCGGTGGGACTGGCGCTCATCTGGGTGCAGAACACGTACAAGATCATCCGGTTGGCCGGCGACGTGTACCAGATCGACTATCTGCTCATGAAGCTGACCTGGCCGGACTTCCTCCTGGTAGTGGGAGCCACGCTGATCCTCTCGTTCCTGGCCACCATCCTGCCGGCGCGGCGCGCCGGCGCCCTGGCCCCCGTCGATGTGCTGCGCTACGAGTAGGCGCGGGCCCCGGGACGCCGCACCACTTCGAGTTCAACAAATCCGGAATACGAACGCAACCACGCCGCACCTGAAGCAGGCCACCCTCGGCCTGAGCCGGCCACGCGGCCCCCGCCACAACAAATCATGAGTGACGCGGGCGCGGCTCTGCTGGTGGGTGAAGACCTGGAGAAGGATTACCGCACCGGCCCCGAGCTGGTGCGGGTGCTGCGCGGCGCCAGCCTGCAGGTCGCTCGGGGCGAAGTGGTGGCGCTGGTCGGCGCGTCGGGCGTGGGCAAATCGACGCTCCTGCACCTGCTGGGCGGCTTGGATCGGCCGTCGGCTGGCCGTGTCCTCTTCGACGGAGCGGACGTCTTCGCTCAGGGCGAAGTCGGCTTGGTCCGCTTCCGACGCCACCAGGTGGGCTTCGTCTTTCAGTTCTACAACCTGCTCGGCGACATGACGGCCCTGGAGAACGCCATGGTGCCGGCTCTGCTGGCCCGCCGCTCCTGGAGCGAGGCCCGGCAACGAGCCGCCGATGCCCTGGCCGAGGTCGGGCTCACCGACCGCCTGCGCCACCGGCCGGGCGAGCTCAGTGGCGGTGAGCAGCAGCGTGTGGCCATCGCGCGCGCGCTCGTGCCGGAGCCGAGGATCATCCTGGCCGACGAGCCGACCGGCAACCTGGATCCCAAGACGAGCGAGGTCATCTTCGACCTGTTCCTCAGGCTACAGGCCGAGCGTGGAATCGCCTTCCTGATCGCCACGCACAACCCCGAGCTCGCGCGCCGAGCCGACCGGGCTTATCGTCTGGTGGAGGGGCGCGCCCGCGAGGTGCGCCCGGGGGAGTGAGCCGGGACGCGGGTGCGCCGACTTTGACGCACACTTTCACAGGCTTAGACGGATTTTGGAGAAAAACCGTGGCGGCCCTTGCCAGCGTGAGCTATACTGAGGTCAACTAGGCGTCGACGCAGGCAAATTTGGGCGACCACCGGCCATAGAAAGGGGTAAAGGACTCCAGTGTTCGAACGATTCACCGAACGGGCGCGGCGGGTCATCATCTTGGCGCGGGAAGAGGCGGGTCGCTTCCGCCACGACTTTGTCGGGACCGAACACGTTCTGCTCGGGCTGATCCGCGACGGCGAAGGCATCGCCACCGCCGTCTTGCAGCGGCTCGGCCTGCGACTGGAAACCGTGAAGGCCGAGGTAGAACGGGCCCTGGCCGGCTTCCCGAAGACGCTGACGTTCGGTGAGGTGCCCTTCACACCGCAGGCCAAGCGCGTCCTCGAGCTCTCCATCGAGGAGGCGCGCCAGCTCGGGCACAACTACATCGGCACCGAGCACCTGCTGCTCGGGCTGATGAAGGAAGGGCAGTCCATCGCCGCCAAGATTCTCGAATCCCTGGGTGCTCGTCTCGACGAGGTGCGCCAGGAGACGCTGGCGCTGCTCGGTGATCAGTACTACCCGCGGCCGAAGAAGCGATCCCAGACGCCCGTGCTCGACGAGTTCGCCCGCGACCTCACGCAGCTCGCGCGCGAGAGCAAGCTCGACCCCGTCATCGGCCGGGAACAGGAGATCGAGCGCGTCATCCAGATCCTGGCCCGCCGCACCAAGAACAATCCCGTGCTCATCGGCGAGCCGGGGGTGGGGAAGACGGCCATCGTCGAGGGATTGGCCCAGAAGATCGTCAGCCACGACGTCCCGGATGTCCTGCTCAACAAGCGGCTGCTGCAGCTCGATCTGGGAGCGCTCGTCGCCGGCACCAAGTACCGCGGGCAGTTCGAGGAGCGGCTCAAGGCGGTGATGAAGGAGATCAAGCAGTCGGAGAACGTCATCCTGTTCCTCGACGAGCTCCACACCCTGATCGGGGCCGGCGCCGCCGAAGGCGCCATCGACGCCTCGAACATGCTCAAGCCGGCGTTGAGCCGCGGGGAGATCCAGACCATCGGCGCCACCACCCTGGACGAGTACCGAAAGTACATCGAAAAGGACGGTGCGCTGGAGCGCCGGTTCCAGCCGGTGCTGGTGAAAGCTCCCTCCGTGCCCGAGGCCATCGAGATCATCCGAGGGCTGCGCCACAAGTACGAGGCTCATCACCGCGTGAAGATCACCGAACAGGCGATCACCGCCGCGGTGAACCTCGCCGACCGGTACATCACCGATCGCCAGCTTCCCGACAAGGCCATCGACGTCATCGACGAAGCGTCCTCGCGGACCCGGCTCATGGCCCTGACTCCGCCCCCGGAAGTAAAGGAGATCGAGAAGGAGCTGGAGCGGGTCATCCGCGAGAAGGACATGTACCTGGAGGCCCAGGAGTTCGAGAAGGCTGCGGCCCTGCGCGAGAAGGAGAAGCTGCTCCGGCACCGCGAGGAAGAGCTCAAGCGGGAGTGGGAGAAGAACAAGGGCAAGGGCAAGCAGCTCGTCGAGGAAGAGGACATCGAGTACATCGTCTCCCGCTGGACTGGCATCCCCCTGGCCAAGCTCGAGGAGAAGGAGTCGGAGAAGCTGGCCCGGATGGAGGAGGCCCTGCACGATCGGATCATCGGGCAGAACGACGCCGTGGCCGCGGTCGCCCGGGCCATCCGCCGTTCGCGGGCGGGGCTCAAGGACGCCAAGCGGCCGGTAGGCTCGTTCGTGTTCCTCGGTCCCACCGGGGTGGGCAAGACGGAGCTGGCCCGAGCGCTGGCCGAGTACCTGTTCGGGGACGAGAACGCCCTGATCCGGGTCGACATGTCGGAGTACATGGAGAAATTCTCGGTGTCGCGCCTGCTGGGCGCGCCGCCCGGTTATGTCGGCTACGAGGAGGGCGGGTTTCTCACCGAGAAAGTGCGGCGGCGCCCGTACTCGGTGGTCCTCTTCGACGAAATCGAGAAGGCCCATCCCGACGTCTTCAACATGCTGCTCCAGGTGCTCGATGACGGGCGGCTCACCGATTCCCTCGGCCACGTGGTGGACTTCAAGAACACCATCCTGATCATGACGTCGAACCTGGGGACGAGCCTCATCGGCAAGCGCGTCTCTCCGGGCTTCCTGCAGGAGTCGGACGAGCAGTCCTACGAGAAGATGAAGGAGCGGGTGCTGGAGGAGTTGAAGCGCACGTTCCGACCCGAGTTCCTGAACCGCGTCGATGAGATCGTGGTCTTCCACTCGCTCACGGCCGGTCACATCAAGGCGATCATCCGCCTCATGGCGCGGCGCATCAACAAGCAGCTCAGCGAGCGGGGGATCGAGCTGGTGCTGACGCCGGCCGCGGAGGATCTGCTCGTCGAGAAAGGCTACGACTCCACCTACGGCGCGCGGCAACTCCGGCGGACGATTCAGAAGCATGTCGAGGATCCCCTGGCTGAGGCCATCATCCGGGGCCAGATCCCCGAGCACGCCCGCATCGAGGTGGACGTCGATGCCGGCACCTTCGTCTTCCGGGAGGCGGAGACGGTCGACGCGCCGCTCGCACTTGCCGAGCACTAGCCGAGCCTCGACGCGAGCCTGAGCGACCCGGTGAAGGTCAGGGGGAGAGTACGTCTCTCCGTCTGTTTTGTTGTGTGTCTCGTTGTGCTGGTCCGGAGCCCCGGGGCCGCCGGACAACAGCGACCGGTGCTGGTCAAAGAGCTACTGGTGGAAGGTAACCGCCGGGTCCAGGAGGCGGTCATCCTGAACCGTGTCCAGACCCGCATCGGCGCCCCGTTCAACCCCTCGACCCTCAGTGAAGACCTGCGGACGATCTTCGGCCTCGGCTTCTTCGACGACGTCCAGGCCAAAGTGGAGGATTTCGAGGGTGGCGTCAAAGTGACGCTGGTGGTGATCGAGCGCCCGTTCGTGCGGGACGTCGAGTTCATCGGCAACAAGAAGATCGAGACGAGCGCCCTGCAAGACCAGATCGACATCAAGCTGGGCAGCGTCTATAACCCGGTGGAGGTCCGAAAAGCCCAGGAAAAGCTCCAGGACTACTATGAGCAGTCCGGGTACTTCGAGGTCCAGGTGACGCCCGAGGTCGAGCGGCTGGCCGGTGGCGACGTCAAGGTGATGTTCAAGATCAACGAGGGCCGGCGCATCACGATCGAGCGCATCGTCATCGAGGGCAACCAGCAGCTCAGCGACCGTGAGATCAAGAAAGTGTTGGCCACGCAGGAGCGGGAGTATTTCATCCTGCGCGGCAAGCTCCAGCGCCAGAAGCTCGACGAGGACGTGGAGCGCATCCTGAGCTTCTACAACGATCACGGCCACATCCAGGCCCGGGTGGACGGGTACGACATCGCCGTCGACCGGGAGAAGGCCCGGGTGACGGTCACGTTCTCGGTGGTGGAGGGCCCTCAATACCGGGTGGATCAAGTCCTCATCCAGGGAGTGACGCTCTTCCCCGAAGAGGAAGTACGGCGGGTGATTCAGGTCAAGGCCGGAGACGTCTATTCCCGATCCAAGATCCGCCAGTCAGTGGGGGCCGTCGTCGACCTCTACAGCTCGATCGGGCGCGCGGCGGCCGATGTCGTCCCCCGCTCGGAGACCTTCCCGGGCACGGCTCGGGTCAACCTCACCTTCGCCATCGCCGAAGGGCCCGAGGTCTACGTGGAGCGGATCAACATCAGCGGCAACGTCCGCTCCCAGGACAAGATCCTGCGCCGCGAGATCCCCATGGCCGAAGGCGACCTGTTCACGCTGCAGAAGCTGCAACGGGCCCGCCGACGCCTGATCAACCTGGGCTACTTCGAAACGGTCGAAGTCAGCACGGCACCTGGCTCGGATCGCAATCGGATCATCGTCGACATCAGAGTCACGGAACGCCCCACCGGGATCTTCAGCATCGGCGGCGGCTTCTCCTCGGTCGACAATCTCATCGGGACCATCGACCTGGCCCAGCGCAACTTCCTGGGCCGCGGCTGGGAGGCCACGCTGCGCATCCGGGTGGGGGGCAGCACCCAACAGGGGATCCTCAGCTTCACGGAGCCCTGGCTGTTCGACCGCCCTCTGTCGGCCGGCTTCGACCTCTTCAATCTCCGACGGATCTTCGACGACTACGACTACGATTCTCTGGGCGGGAACCTGCGCATGAGCCATCCGTTCGCCGAGTACTGGCGCTGGCACACGGGATACCGCCTGACCCGCGACGAGATCAGCGACTTGGCCGAGGGTGTCAGCGCGACCCTGCAGGAGGAGGAGGGGGTGCGCGTGACGTCGCTGGTGTCGGGGGCGCTCACCCGCGATAGCCGGGACAACATCCTTGCTCCCACCCGGGGCGGCCACACCTCCCTGGGCCTGGAGTTCGCCGGGCTGGGCGGCGATTCCCAGTTCGTCAAGACGGTGGGCACCACCAGCTACTTCCAGCCGATCTGGCTCGGACACGTCCTGTCGGGCCGCCTGGAAGTGGGCGCGGGATGGGGCTGGGGCGACGAGGAGTTTCCGTTGTTCGAGCGCTTCTACCTGGGCGGGCCCAACAGCTTCCGAGGCGTCAAGTTCCGGGAAATCTCCCCGGTGGATGAGACCGGCACCCGTATCGGAGGCACGTCCGAGCTGCTCGGGACCGTCGAGTACATCATCCCGTTGCCCTTCGGCTTCCGGCTCGCCGCCTTCTTCGACATCGGCAACGTCTACGGCTTCGGCACCTCGTTCGACCCGACCGATACCCGGGAGGCGGCGGGAGGCGGAGTCCGGTGGATCTCCCCGTTCGGCCCCATCCGGATCGACTACGGCGTTCTGCTGGACCGGAAGAGTGGGGAGGACTTTGGCGCAGTACACTTCTCTGTCGGGTCACCCTTCTAGGAGGGGAGCATGAGAGCAAGCCTGGCCGCCACCTCGATCCTCGCGGCGCTGCTGACAGGCGGCGCCGCCCTGGCCCAGGCCCCGACGGCGCCGCCGCCCCGCATCGGCTACGTGGATCTTCAGCGGGTGCTGGTGCGATCGCAGCCCGGCGTCGCGGCCCGGGCGCAACTGGAACGTGAGAAGGCCCAGATGCAGCGGGAGATGGACAGCAAGAAGCAGGAGGTCGACAAGCTTCGCGAGGATCTGGAAAAGAAGGGCTCGCTGCTGACGGCCGACACCCGTCGCGAGCGCGAGGAGACGCTGGAGCGCAAGCGCCGGGACACCGCGCGACTCGCCGACGACTTCCAGCGCGACCTCGCCCGCAAGGAGCAGCAAGCGCTGTTCCGCCTGCAGCAGGATCTGGTGGGCGTGATCGAGCGGCTGGGCAAGCAGCGAGGCTACTACATGATCCTGGAACGCCGGGGGGCCGTGGTGCTCTACGCCGCGCCCGACGCCGATCTCACCGACGAGGTCATTCGCGCCTACGATCAAGAGGCGGCGACGAAGGGGAAGAAGTAGCGCGATGGCGGGGCCGGCCGGTCTGCCGCTGGGCCACATTGCCGCCAGGCTGGGCGCCACGCTCGAGGGCGACCCGGCCCGCGTCGTCCACGGGGTGGCGCCGCTCGACATGGCGGGCCCCGGCGACATCTCCTTCCTCATCGACGCCCGGTATCGCGCGGCGGCCCTCAGCTCCCGGGCCGGCGCCTTTCTGGCGCCGCCGGGCGTGACCGGGCTGCCGGCGCCCACGCTGGTGACGGCGGCACCCCGGCTCGCCCTCGTCGACCTCATCGCCCTGTTCCACCCGCCGGCGGTCGTGAGCCCCGGGATCCATCCCTCGGCCATCGTGGCGCCCGATGCCCGTGTCGCGGCCAGCGCCTGCATCGGCGCCCTCACCGTCGTGGAAACGGGCGCGGTGATCGGCGCGGGAACCCGTCTCTATCCACTCGTCTACGTGGGCGCCGGCGCCCGGATCGGCGACGAGTGCGTCCTGTACCCGCACGTGGTGGTACGTGAGGGCGTGCGGCTGGGCCGGCGCGTCATCCTCCACGCCGGTGCCGTCATCGGCGCCGACGGCTTCGGCTACGTGTTCGACGGCAGCCGTCACCGCAAAATCCCGCAGCTGGGAGGTGTCAGCATCGAGGACGACGTCGAGGTCGGCGCCAACACCACGGTGGACCGCGGGGGCTTCGGCGACACGGTCATCGGCCAGGGCACGAAAGTCGATAATCTGGTGCAGATCGGCCACAACGTGGAGGTTGGCGAGCACTCGGTGCTGGTCGCTCAGGTAGGCGTCGCCGGCTCGTGCCGGATCGGCCGCGGCGTGATGCTCGCCGGGCAGGTCGGGATCGCCGACCATGTGACCGTGGGTGACGGTGCCGTCGTGGCCGCTCAGTCCGGCGTCCATGCCGACATCCAGCCCGGGGAGAAAGTTCTGGGCAGCCCGGCGCGGCCGCTCACTCACAGCAAGCGTATCCTGCTGGCGGAGGGCCAGCTCCCCGAGATGGCCCGGCGCCTGCGCCGGCTCGAGCGGCGAGTCGAGGCTCTGGCCGCTCGCGTGGGCGACGTCAGCGCCTCGGACGAGGAGGCCAGTGCCGATGCCTGAGGCCATTCACCCCAGTACAGTGGTGGATCCCCGCGCCGTGATCGGCCGCGACGTTCGCATCGGCGCCTACTCCATCGTCGGGCCCGAGGTCACCCTGGGGGACGGCGTCGAGGTGGGCCATCATGTCATCCTGGAGGGACAGATCGACGTGGGGCCCGGGGTCCAGATCGGTCACGGCTCGGCCCTGGGAGGGCGGCCTCAGGATCTCAAGTTCAAGGAAGGCACTCCTTCGGGGATCCGGATCGGCGCGGAAACGGTCATCCGGGAGTACGTGGTCATTCACCGCGCTACCCGCCCGGAAAGCGTTACCGAGATCGGCCCCAGGTGTCTCATCATGTCGATGAGCCACGTCGCCCACGATTGCCGATTGGGCCAGGGGGTCATCGTGATCAACTATGCCGGCATCACCGGGCACTGCGACATCGGCGACTACGTCACCGTCGGCGGCCAGACCGGAATAGCTCCGTTCGTGCGGGTTGGTCCCTACGCCTACCTCGGGGGAGGCAGCAAGGTCATCGCCGATGTGCCGCCCTTCATGATGGCCGACGGCGTGCCGGCCACGGTGCGTGCCGTCAACGTGGTCGGCCTCCGGCGCGCCGGCATCCCCCCGGCGGACCGCCGCGCCGTGCAGGAAGCCCACCGCGTCCTCTACCGCAGCGGCCTGACTCCCGCCCATGCCCTCGAACGGCTGCGGCGCGAGCTGCCTCCGCATCCGATGGTCGACGCCATCGCCCGGTTCGTCGCCACCGCTTCGCGACGAGGCATGTGCGGGCCGCCCGGCGGCTGGGGCCACGCCCACGGCAACGCGGAGGAGCTCGAGGCCGGCGCCGACCACGAGAGCGTGCTGTGACATCGCCCCACAGCCGGATCCGGGCTGCCGTGGTGGGTGTCGGCCACATGGGGCAATACCATGCACGCGTTTACGCCGAGCTGTGGGATGTCGACTTCGTGGGCGTCGTCGACATCGATGCTGACCGCGCCGCCGAGGTGGCCCAGCACTACGACACCCGCAGCTTCAGCGACCACCGTGACCTCATCGGCAAGGTAGACGTCGTCTCGGTGGCCGTGCCCACCGAACAGCACTTCCACGTTGCCCGCGACCTGTTGGCGACCGGCATCGGCGTCCTCATCGAGAAGCCCATGACGCCTAGCCTGGAGGAGGCGCGAGAGCTGTTCGCCATCGCCCGCCGCTCGGGGGCGGCCCTGCAGGTCGGTCACGTGGAGCGCTTCAACGGAGCGGTCCAGGAGCTCCGCAAGATCGTGGAGCGGCCGATCCTCATCGAATCGCGCCGCCTGGGGCCCTTCGCCCCTCGCGTCCAGAAGGACACGGTGGTCATGGACCTCATGATCCACGACATCGACATCGTCCTGGCGCTGGTGCCGTCGGCGCCGCGGCGGCTCGCCGCCTTCGGGGCCAGTGTCCATTCGGACGTGACCGACGTGGCCAACGTCCAGATCTGGTTCGAGTCGGGGACGATCGCCACCATCACGGCCAGCCGGGCCACCGAAGAGAAGATCCGCACGCTGGCGATCACCCAACCCGACGCCTACATCGTCCTGGACTATCTCGTGCAGGACATCGAGATCCACCGCCGCGCCGCCCAGGAGGCTCGCTCCAACCGGGACGCCATCCGCTACCGGCAGGCCTCCTTCGTGGAGCACCTGTTCGTCCACAAGGACAATCCGCTCAAGCTGGAGATCGCCAACCTCATCCGCACGGTGCTGCGCCTGCGCAGCGGCGAGGTGATCGAGCCGGCCGAGCTCGACGACCTTCGCTCGCTCGCCATGGCGCTCGAGATCGAGCAGATGATCCGCGACGGGCGCCGGGAGACCGCCCTGCCGCCCGACTGGCCGTGGAGCGGACGCTCGGTCTGATGGCGGGCGCCGGCGTCCTGCCGGCCCTCATCGCCGAGCGGGCGCAGCGCCAGGGCTGGCAGATCGTGGGCTTCGCCTTTTCCGGCGCTGCCGAGCTGGGGAGCGCCGTCGCCCGCGTCATCCCCAGCCGCCTCACCGAGGCCGCCGCCGTGCTGGCCGCGCTGAGCGCCGAGCGGGTCACGGCTGCCGTGCTGTGCGGCCGCTTCTCCATGGGCGAGGTGCTCCGGGCCGAGCCCGGCGATCACATGGCCCACGACCTCGCCGCGCGGGCCGGCGGCCGGGTGGACGTGAAACTGGTGGAGGCCGTGATCGCTACGCTGGCCTCCGTCGGCGTCGAGGTGCTCGATCAACGGGAGTTCCTCGGCGATCTGCTTCTGGCTGGCGGCTGCTGGTCCCGCCGCTCACCCACCGAACCGGAGTGGAGTGAGATTCGCCGCGGCCTGGCCGTGGCCCGTCAGATGGCCGATCAGCGGATCGGCCAGACGGTCGTCCTGCGCCGCGGGGCGGTGACCGCGGTGGAGGCCGTCGAGGGCACGACGGAAGCCGTCCGACGGGGCACCGCCCTGGCCGGGCCCGGGGCTATCGTGGTGAAGGCGGTGGCCGGCGATCACGACTACCGCATCGACACGCCGGCGATCGGTCACGAGACCATCGCGGCGGCGGTGGCGGGGGGCGCCAGCGCGCTGGCCGTCGAGGCCGGACGCGTGCTCCTGCTGGATCGCGCTGCCGTTCTCGGCGCGGTCGACGAGGCCGGGATGGCCCTGGTGAGCGTGGATGGCGCGGCCTGAGCGGCGGCCACCGCCGCCGCGGATCATGCTGGCCGCGGGGGAGGTGTCGGGCGACATTCACGGTGCGGCGCTGTGTCGCGCCCTGCGCGCCGACGCGCCCGGCGCGCGTCTGTTCGGGATGGGAGGCGGACGGATGGCGGCGGCGGGACTCGACGTGATGGCCGACATCCAGGACACCGCCGTCGTGGGGTTCAGCGAGGTCGTGCGCCGCCTGCCCCTGTTGCGCCGCACGTACGGACACCTCGTAGCGGCCCTGGCCAGCGAGCAGCCTGACGTGCTGGTGCTCATCGACTATCCGGGCTTCAACCTGCGCCTGGCCCGCGCGGCGCGCGAGCGGGGCGTTCCCGTGGTCTATTTCATCCCGCCCCAGGTCTGGGCCTGGCGTCCGGGCCGGCTACAGACGATCCGGCAGCGAGTCTCCCTTGTGCTCGCGGTGTTCCCGTTCGAGCGTGCCCTCTACGCCAGCGCCGGCGTGCCCGTTCAGTTTGTGGGCCATCCCGTCCTGGACACCCTGCCGGCGGCGCCGACTCGCGTGGCGGCGCGGCGCCAGCTCGGTCTGCACGAGGCCAGCGTGGTGATCGGCCTCTTACCCGGCAGCCGTTCCCAGGAGATCGAGCGTCTGTTGCCGCTGATGGCCGACGCGGCCCGCCGCATCGTGGCCGTCCGGCCGGAGGTCCGCTTCGTGCTCGCGCTCGCCCCTTCGGTGTCCCGGACCCTCGTCGATCGATACCTCGCCGGCGGGCCGCCGGTGGGCGTGGTGGAGAACCAGACGTACGCCGTCATGCGCTCCAGCGACCTGCTGCTGGCGACGTCGGGGACCGCCACCCTGGAGGCTGCGCTGCTGGGAACGCCGATGGTGGTCTGCTACCGTCTCTCGGCGGTGAGCGAGCGCATCGCCTCCGTGCTCGTGCGGGTGCCCTGGGTGAGCCTCGTCAACCTGGTGCTCGGGCGCCAGGTAGTGCCCGAGCTCTGCCGCCGGCGCGACGCCACGGGGAAACGACTGGCCGGGGAAGCCGTGCGGCTGCTGGAGACGCCCGGCGCCCTGCAGGCCCAGCGTCAGGCGTTCTACGAGCTCGAGGCCGAGCTTGGCGCGGCCGGGGTCGGCGCTCGTGCGGCCCGGCTCGTCCTGGATGTCGCCGCCAACGGACTGCAGGTTCGAGCGTCCTGATGTACCGTTTCTATACCGCGATCCTGACCACGTTGCTCGCCGGCTACCTGCCTGCCCTGCTGTGGCGCCGTGTCGCCCGAGGCGTACCTCTGCGCCTGCGGGCCCGACTCGGCTACGATGCCGTGCCGACCGGCAACGGCCCCGTCGCCTGGGTGCACGCGGTGTCGGTGGGTGAGGCCATCGCCGCCGCCCCGCTCGTGGAGGGGCTGCGCCGCGCCTACCCGGAGCTTCCGGTCGTGGTCACGACCGTCACCGAGACGGGTGCCCGCGTCGTTCGCGAACGATTCGCCGACGCCGCCGTCCATCGCTTCTTTCCTCTCGACCTGCCGGGGGCCGCCCGGCGCGTGATCGGCGCCATCAACCCGGCCTTCCTGGTGTGCATGGAAACCGAGCTGTGGCCCAACACGCTCAGGATCCTGGCCCAGCGCGGTGTGCCCGTCATGGTGGCCAACGGCCGCCTGTCCGATCGGTCGTTCCACCGCTACGCGCTGGTGCGCCGCTTGCTTCGCACGGTCCTCGATGACGTCCGCGTCTTCGCCATGCAATCGCAGGAGGATGCCCGCCGGATCATCGCGCTCGGCGCGTCAGCCGAGCGGGTATTCGTCACCGGCAACCTGAAGAACGAGGCGATGCCCGATCCGGCCGGCTCGGTCGAGCTCTGGTCCCGCATGCTGGGCCTGGGGCCGGGGCAGCGGGTGTGGATCGCCGGCAGCACACACCGGGGCGAGGAAGAGGCGGTGCTCGCCGCCCATGCGCGGGCTCGTGAGAGCTGCCCGGATCTCGTCCTGGTGGTCGCCCCGCGCCACCCCGAGCGCGTGCCCGAGGTGCTCGGGCTCGTCGCCGCCCGCGGGTGGCCGGCCGTCCGCCGCAGCGAGCTGCCCCGCCAGCGCCCCGGGGATGCCGTCATCGTCGTCGACACGGTCGGGGAGCTGGCCCCGATCTACGCGGTCGCCGACGTCGTTTTCCTTGGAGGCAGCCTGGTGCCCGTCGGCGGCCACAACATGCTCGAGGCCGCGCTGCGGCGAAAGCCGGTGCTGTTCGGCCCTCACACGACCAATTTCAGGGACGCCGCGGCGACGCTGACCCGGGAGGGTGGCGGTCTCGTCGTCGCCGACGCCGAGGCCCTCGCCGACGAGCTGATTCGGCTGCTGAAGGACGACGACCTGCGCGCGCGCCTGGGGACCCGGGCCTACGAGGCGGTGGCCTCCCGCCAGGGCGCCGTGCAGGCGACCCTCGACCTGGTGGCGCAGTTCCTCCGGCCCCGAGAGACGCCGTGACCCGCTCCAGCGCCAGCGTGCGGCTCGCCCGGCGTTGGGACGAGGGGTTCTCTCCCGGCCCGGCCCTGGTGCTGGGCGCGCTAGCCGGCGGGTACCGCGGCCTGCTCGGGGCGCGCCAGTGGCTCTACGACCGGGGCGTCTTGCGCTCGCGCGCGCTGCCGTGCGCTGTGGTCTCGGTCGGCAACCTCACGGTCGGCGGCACCGGCAAGACGCCGGCGGTGGAGCTGGCCGTGAGGACGCTGGTCGACCTCGGGCATCGCCCGGCCGTGGTAAGTCGGGGCTACCGCCGGCAGAGCCGGGGAGTGCAGGTCGTCGCGGACACGGCGTCGATCCGGCTCGATCCCGAGGATGCCGGCGACGAGCCGTTCCTGCTGGCCCGGCGGCTGCCGCGGGTGCCGGTCATCGTCGGAGCCAACCGCTATGAAGCCGCCCGCCTGGCCGTGCAGCGGTTCCGTGCGACGGCGGTCGTTCTCGACGACGGGTTCCAGCACCGGACGCTCGCCAAAGATCTCGAAGTCGTGATGACTCGGGCCCGCAATCCCTGGGGTAACGGGCAGCTGCTCCCCGGCGGCCCTCTGCGCGAGCCGCTCGCCGCGCTCGCGCGCGCGCACCTGATCGTGGCTACCGAGGCACGCAGCGCCGTCGATCTGGAGGAAGTCCAGGCGGCCGCCCGCCGCTGGGCACCCGGTGTGCCGGTGCTCAGCGCCCGCTACGCGCCGGTGGAATGCTGGGAAGCCGAGCGGATGCAAACGCGCCCGCTGACCAGTCTGAACGGTGCCCGCCTCCTGGCCTTCGCCGGCATCGCCTCTCCGCGCGGCTTCGGCACGACCCTGAACGAGCTGGGCGTCGCCGTGCTGGATCAGGTGTCGTTTCCGGATCACCACTGGTACACCCTCGAGGACCTTCGCGAGCTCAACGTGCGCGCTCGGCAGCTCGGCGCCGAGGCGCTCATCACCACCGAGAAGGATTGGGTGCGGCTGCGCCGGCTGTCACGGCCGGAACGGGCACTCTACATCCTGAGCGTGCAGCTGGAGCTCCTCGCGGGCGACGATCTGTGGCGGGCCGCCTTCGCCCGCACATGCGCCCGGACGTGATTGTTCGCCTGCCCAACTGGCTCGGCGACACGGTTATGGCGGTCCCGGCCCTTCGCTCCCTCCGCGCCGGCCTGCCGGATGCTCGCATCGCGCTGGCCGGGCCATGGGCGCCGCTGCTGGCCGGGCAAGGTCTGGGCGACGTGCTGGTGACCTATCCGCGCTCGCTCTCGGGCCGCATGAAAGCCGCCGACACCGTGCGCGCGCTCGGGGCCGAGGTGGCGCTGCTGATGCCGAACTCGCTGGAATCCGTGCTGTCGGCCTGGTACTGGGGCGCTCGCCGACGGATCGGGTTCGTCCGGGGTGGACGGACGTGGCTGCTGACCGACCCGCTCACCCTGCCTTCCCCCCGACGCCATCAGGTCGAGGAATATCTGCTCCTGCTCGAGCCGCTTCGCCTTCAACCCGTGACGCGCGTGCCGATGCTCACACCTCCTCCGGAAGGCTCCGAGATACGGCAGACGGCCAGGGCGTTACTCAGCAGCGTCGCGGATCGCGCTCGCGGTCCGCGGATCGGTGTCCACCTCGGGGCGGAGTTCGGGCCATCGAAGCTTTGGCCGATCGAGCGACTCATCCAGTTCTGTCGCATCTTGCTGGCCCGCGGCGCCCGTCCCGTGTTGCTGGGCACGGCGGCGGACGTGCCGACGGCGGAAAGCGTGTGCGAGGTGATCGAGGTGCCGAACCTGGCCGGTCGGGATACTCCAGCCCTGCTTCCCGCCGTTCTGGTCGAGCTCGACGGCCTCGTGTGCGGCGACACCGGGGTCGGGCACCTGGCCGCCGCGCTCGGCACGCCTGTCGTGAGTCTCTTCGGGCCCACCGATCCGGAACTGACGTCACCCCGCGGCCCGGTCGTCGTGGTCAACCGTCCAACGCCCTGCGCCCCGTGCTTCTACCGCGCCTGTCCGATCGAGCATCCCTGCTTGCGAGGCATCACCGCGGACGAAGTGGAGGCACGGCTCAGGCCCTTGCTCCCGCGATGGGCCTGACCGTTCTGCACCTGGTCGCCAACCGCTGGTGGACCGGCAGCGCCGATCCGGTGATCCGCCTTAGCTCGAGCCTGCGGCAGCGCGGCCATCGGGTGCTGCTGGGGGTGATCCCCGGCGATCGCTTCGAGGCCAAGGCCCGCGAGGCCGGCCTCGATCCGCTCCCAGGCCTGCATCTCGAGTCACGAGGACTCCCCACGCGGACGCTCGGTGACGTTCGCCGTTTGCGGGCGATCGCCCGTGCCGAGGGCGTGGACATCATCCACAGCCATCACTCGCATGACCACTGGCTGGGATTGCTCATCCGCACGGCACGGGGCTCGGGACGCCCGATCCCGGTGGTCCGCACGTTTCACAACTTTCGCTCGGTCAAGCGGGATCGCGTCTCGGCGATGCTCTACCGGCGCACGGCCGCCGTCTTCGCCGTCTCGCGCCAGATCGAGGCGCGCTGCCAGGAGATGGGCATCCCGGCCGAGCGGACGCACTGGGTTCCCGGCATCGCCGACCTGCCGCGCTTCCAGGAGCCGCTGGATCCGGCGCCGGTGCGGGAGGAGTTCAAGCTCGGGCGAGCTCCCGTCATCGTCTCGGTGTCCCGGCTGGCTCCCAACCGCGGTCACGAGCTGCTCCTGGCCGCTTTCCAGGCGCTGCTGCGGACCCTGCCCGAGGCGCGGCTGCTCCTCGTTGGCAAGGGCGAGGCTCGGGCCCGCCTGGAGCATCACGTCGCGAGCATGAAGCTGACCGGGCACGTCATCTTCACCGGCTACCGCGATCGCGATCTTCCCGCCGTCGTCGCCGCCGCCGACTGCTTCGCCCTCATGGCCGCTGGCTCGGACGACTCTTGCCGGGCCGTCCTGGAGGCGATGGCCGCGGGCCGCCCGGTGGTGGCCCGTCGCGTCGGGGCGCTACCCGAGACGGTCGTCGACGGTGAGACGGGGCTACTGGTCGATGACGACCGTCCCGAAAGCGTTGCCGCCGCCCTGGCGGCGATCCTCACCGACCCCGGCCTCGCGCGAGCGATGGGCCAGGCGGGCCAACGCCGAGCGGCAATGGAGTTCAGTCCCGAGCGTTCCGTGGTCATCGTCGAAGCGGTGTACCAGACGCTGGTGTAGGGCGGTGCGCATCCTGCACCTGATGTCCTGCCGCGGGTGGTCGTCGGACGCCTACTGGGCCGCCCGCATGAGCCGCGAGCTGAGCCGCCGGGGCCACACCGTCACCCTGGGCTGCCGGGCCGGCACCGAGGCCAGGGTCATCGGGCCGGCCCGGGCTGAAGGCGTCGAGGACATCATCACGCTCGCCATGCCTGGTGGAGTGCGTCCCGCCGCCGACGCGGCCGATCTCCGGCAGCTCCGCGGCTGGCTGACTCGGGTGGACGTCGTACACGTGCATCGCAGCAAGGAGCACTGGCTGGCGGCGATGGCCAATCGGCTGAGCGAGGCTCCGCGGCCCATCGTCCGGACCCGGCACATCGTCCAGGCAGTGAGGGCGCACGCCGTGAACCGCTGGCTGTATCGTCGGGCCACAGCGCTCGTCGTCACCGTGACCGAGGCGATCCGCCGGCAGTATCTGGCCAGCGAGCTGCTCCCGCCGGACCGGGTGGTCGCCCTGCCGGGCGGCGCCGACGTCGAGCGTTTCCGGCCGCGCTCGGCCGATCCCGCCGTGCGTCGCCGCCTCGGCGCCGCCGACGGCGAGCTGCTGGTGGGGATGATCGGGGGCTTGCGAGGGATGAAGGGGCATCGCGTCGTCATAGAGGCGGCCGGACGGCTCGCCGGCGAGGGCCTGCACTTCGCGTTCGTGGGGCGGGGGAGCGCGGAGCCCGCGATCCGGGAGATGGTCCGGCGTTCGGGGCTCGCGCATCGCTTCACCTTCGCCGGCTTCGCCGACGACCTTGCTGGCGTGTTGGCCGCCGTCGACGTGGCCCTGTACGTGCCGGTGGAGTCGGAGGGGATGTCGCGCGTCGTATGGGAGTATCTCGCGGCCGGCCGCCCGCTCGTCGCCTCGCGGGTCGGCGTGGTCAGCGAAGCGCTCACCGATGGCGAGGACGCGATACTCATCCACGCCGGGGACGCCGATGCGCTGGCCAGCGCGCTCCGCCGCCTGAGCCATGACCCGGCGCTTCGGGCGCGAGTGGCCGAGGCCGGGCGCCGGCTGGTGGTCAGCCGCTACTCGGGGGCCTGCGTCGCCGCCGCGCTGGAGGAGCGGTACCGGCAGCTCGCATCGTGAAGATCACGGTCCTTACGTTCGACCTCTCGGATAACGCCACCGGCCGGGCCGACCTGTTGGCCCGCCTGCTGGCGTCGCGCTATCAGGTCACGGTGGTCGGGCCACAGTTCGGACCACGGGTGTGGAGCCCGGTGACGGGCGGCGCGATCGACTACGTGGCGGTGCCCGCGCGTCGGTATCCTGGCTTCCTCGCCGACGTCGGCGCCCTTTGCGATCGGATCGACGGCGATGTCCTCTACGCCTCCAAGCCGCGGCCCACCAGCTACGGCGTGGCATTGCTGGCCCGACGACGGCGGCGGCGGCCGTTGCTGCTGGACATCGACGACTGGGAGCTCGGCTTCTACTACCGTTCGGGCGTCTGGGGTCGGCTCGGCCGCGCGCTCAACCTGGCCAACCCCAATGGCCTGGCCTGGACCTGGCTCTGCGAGCGGCTCATCCCGGCCGCCGACGCGGTCACCGTCGCCTCCCGGTTCCTGGAGCGGCGCTTCGGGGGGATCCTGCTTCCCCACGTGCGTGACACCGATGCCTGGACTCCCGAGCGCTACGATGCCGCTACCGTCCGTGCGGCCCTGGGCATCGGGCGATCGCCGCTGGTCATGTTCCTGGGCACGCCGCGCGGCTACAAGGGGGTGGACGATCTGGTGGAGGCCGTGGCGCGCCTGGGCGGCGACGCCGCGCTGGCGATCGTCGGCGCCAGGCCGGACAGCGAAGCGGCGCGCCGGTGGGCGGCCCGGCCGTTCGTGAAGGTCGTCGGCGAAATCCCCTTCGACGACGTCCCACGTTACCTGGCGGCGGCCACTGTCGTGGCCGTGCCGCAGCGCGCGACCTCCGACACCGTGGGACAGGTTCCGGCGAAGCTCTTCGACGCGATGGCGCTGGGACGTCCCATCGTCGCCACGGCCGTGTCGATGATCCCGGAGATCCTGGACGGCTGCGGCCTGGTCGTCCCGCCGGGCGATATCGGCCAGCTGGCCGACGCCATCCGCCGTCTCGTCGGCGACCCGGACACCGCGGCCGCGCTCGGCCGGCGAGCGCGGGCCCGGTGTGTCGCCGAATACAGCTTCAGGGCCGCGCGCGCCCGCCTCTTCCCGCTGATCGATCGGCTCGCCAGCGGCCGTGTGCTGGACAGGGCCGCTCGTGCGTAGACGCCGCCGCCACCTCGCGCTCGGGTCAGCCCACCCCCGGCCCGAGCCGGGCACACCGTCGACCACAGCCAATCGGGGAAGCGCACGCCGCCACCTCGTGCCGAGAGCAGCCCACCTGCAGTGCGAGCCGAGCTCGCGGTCGACTACATCAAATCGGGGAGGCGCACGCCGCCACGTCGTGCCGAGGCCAGCCCACCCCCGGCCCGAGCCGGGCACACGGCTTTCGGTACAATGAAGCTCCTGATCGTCGCGCGTCCGTTCGTGTTCCACGGCGGCGTGGAGCGGGCGACGGCCGGTCTGATCCGGGCGCTGGTCGAGCACGGCTACGAGGTTCACCTGGCCAGCCCTCCGGGGCAGAAACCGGTCGACGGCGTCGTCCTGCACCGCCTGCCGGTGCCGCCCCTGACCGCGACCGCCCGGGCGTTGACGCTGGCCCTGGCAACGCGCCTCATCGCGGCGCGAGGTTGGGACGTCGTGCAGAGTCACGAGCGGACGCTCGGTCAGGACATCTACCGCGCCGGTGAAGGCTGCCATCGCGGCTATCTCTTGACGCGAGGCCGAGCGCCGGGGCGGCGACTCTATCATCGGGTGGTCCTCGCGCTGGAAGGCCGCGTCTTCGCGCGGACGCCACGCATCGTGGCGATCTCCTGTGCCGGCAAGCGCGAGATCGAAACCCTGTATGGCGTGAGCCCGGACCGGGTCACCGTCATCTACAACGGCGTCGATCTCGAGCGTTTTCACCCGAACAATCGCCGCACCCTGCGCGCGGCCGCACGCCGGGAAGCCGCTCTCGACGCGGAGGCCTGGACGGCGCTCTTCGTCGGCAGCGGCTTCGAACGCAAGGGGCTGGCGACCGCGATCGAGGCGCTGGCGCTCCTGGACGATCGGCAGAGCCGCCTCATCGTCGTCGGCAAGGGCGATACCCGCCCTTACGAAGCGCTGGCCAGTCGTCACGATGTCACCGGGCAGGTGATCTGGCTCGGCCCCCGCGCCGACATCGAGCGGTGGTACGCGGCCGCCGACGTCGCGGTCCTGCCCAGCCGGTACGAGCCCTTCGGCAACGTGCACCTGGAGGCGCTGGCCTCCGGCCTGCCCGTCGTGGCCAGCGTGACGGCCGGCGGCAGCGAGCTGATTCGCCCCGGTCTCAACGGGGCCGTCGTCGATGCGCGGGATCCTGGCGCCATCGCCGCCGCGCTGGCCGAGTTGCGCCAGCGCGCCATCGCCGGCGGCGCAGAGACCTGCGCGGCCGCCCGGGCATCCGCCGAGCCCTACACCTACGTCGCGCAGGTCGCGGCGTTCGGACGGCTGTACGCCGAATGCGCGGCCGGAAAGGCCAAATTGTATTGAGAATCGAGGGGTAAGGCCGTAGACTGACGCCAGTTGTGTCACGGCCCGCTGCCTTCATCGACCGCGACGGCACACTGACGGAAGAGGTGGGGTACGTCAACCACCCCGGGCGGTTACGACTGCTGCCCCGCACGGCCGAGGCGATCCGACGTCTGAATGCGGCGGGCGTCGCCGCCGTCGTGGTCACCAACCAGGCGGGCATCGCCCGCGGCTACTTCTCCGAGGACGTGCTGCAGGCCACCAACGCCGAGCTCCTGAAGCAGCTCAAGCGCGCCGGGGCCTCTCTCGACGGTCTCTACGTCTGCCCCCACCACCCCACGGAAGGACAGCCGCCGTTCCGCGGGCACTGCGAGTGCCGCAAGCCCAAGCCGGGGCTCGTCCTGCGCGCGGCGAGCGAGCTGGGGCTCGACCTCGCGGCCTCCACGGTCATCGGCGATCGGCCGTCCGACCTGACGATGGCCCACGCCGTCGGGGCCCGCGGCGTGCTGGTGCTCACCGGGTACGGTCGGGGCGAGTGGGAGTACCGCCGCGCGACTTTCCCGGTCACGCCCGACCACGTCGCCGGTGATCTCCTGGACGCCGTGGAGTGGATGTTGCGGCAGCGGAGCGAGTGATGGCCGAACCCGCGCGCCTGCGCGCCCTCGTCGACCGCTTCAGCGAGCTGACCGTCGTCGTCGTCGGCGACCTCATCGAAGATGAGTACCTGATCGGCAAGCCGGGGCGGATCTCGAGGGAAGCCCCGGTGATCATCCTGAAGTTCACCGAGCGCGATGTCCGCCTGGGGGGCGCCGCCAATGCGGCGAACAACATCCGGGCCCTGGGCGCCCGCGTGGTGCCGGTCGGCGTGATCGGCCGGGACCGCGCCGGCGAGGAGCTCGTCGCGCTCTTCCACGCGGCGGGCGTGCCGACCGACGGGCTCGTCATCGAGGCGGGACGCCCCACCCCGGTGAAGACGCGGATCATGGCCGGCGGCTATCAGGCGACCCGTCAGCAAGTGGTCCGGTTGGATCGTGAGCCCACCGAGGAGCTGAACCCGACGACGGAGGACGACCTGCTCGGCCGGCTCACCTCGCTGGCCGGCCGCGCCGACGCCATCGTGCTCTCCGACTACGGCTATGGCACCTTGAGCCCGCGGCTGTACGAGCGCATCCGCGCGCTCGCCCGCCGCGGGAACATCATCACCACGGCCGACAGCCGGTACGACCTGCCGAGCTTCGCCGGGGTGACGGCGGCGACGCCCAACGAGGCCGAGCTGGCCGAGCTGACCGCTACGGCGGTGGACGACGAGCGCAGCCTGGAGAAGGCGGGCCGGCAGCTGCTGGAGCGGCTGGACGCCCGGATGCTGCTGGTGACGCGAGGCAGCCAGGGGCTCGCGCTACTCGAACGGGACGGCGCGACGACGTGCATCCCCATCTTCGGTAGCGACGAGATCGCCGACGTCACCGGGGCCGGGGACACGGTGATCAGCGCCTTCACCGTGGCCCTCGCCGCCGGCGGCTCGCCGGTGGAGGCGGCGACCCTGGCCAACATGGCCGGGGGCCTGGTCGTCATGAAGCGCGGTACGGCGACGGTGGCGCGCGCCGAGCTGGTGCAGGCGCTCGGCTCCGGCGCCGCGTGAGCCCTTGCTGACGGTCGACGAGGCCGCCGCGCTGGCCGACCGGCTGCGCGCCGCCGGCAAGCGGATCGTCCTCACCAACGGCTGCTTCGATCTGCTCCACGTGGGGCACGTTCGGTATCTGCGCGAAGCCCGGGCCCTCGGCGACGTGCTCTTCGTCGGGCTCAACTCCGACGCCGCTGTCCGGCGGCTCAAGGGGCCGGGGCGTCCGCTCCTGCCCAGCGCCGAGCGGGCCGAGATCTTGACCGCCCTGCGCGCCGTCGACCACGTGGTGCTCTTCGACGACGACACCGCCGACCGGCTGGTGACCCGCCTGCGCCCGCACGTGCACGCCAAAGGCACGGACTACACGCCGGAGTCCGTGCCCGAGGAGGCCAGCGTGCGGGCCGTCGGAGGACGTGTGGTCATCGCCGGCGATCCGAAGACTCACTCGACGCGCGACGTCATCGCGCTCATCCGCGAGCGCTTCGCCTGAGAGCCGCTTCCCGTGAACGTGGCCCTCGTCAAGCTTTCCTCGCTGGGCGACGTCGTGCACGCGCTGCCGGTGGCGGCGACGCTGCGCGCCCGTCTGCCCGACGCGCGGCTGACCTGGATCGCCGAGCGGCGGGAGGCCGAGGTCCTCGCCGGGCACCCCGCGCTGGACGAAGTCGTGACCGTCGACACGCGCGGCTGGCGACGGTCGCGCTCGCCCGCGGCCCTGGCCGGGACGGCCCGGGCCCTGCGGGCTCTGGCGCGGCGGCTGGCCCAGGCCCGCTTCGACGCGGCGCTGGATCTGCAGGGGCTGATCAAGAGCGGGATCCTGGTCGGGCTCACCCGCGCGCCACTGCGGATCGGCTTCGATGCCCGGAGCTGCCGCGAGCCCCTCGGCGCGCTGTTCACGAACCGGCGGGTGGAGCGGCCACGCGGCGTCCACGTGGTGGAGCAGTACCTGGCCCTGACCGGCCCGCTGGGGATCGCCGAGCCGGTCCGTGACTTCCGGCTTCCCTCTGACCCCGCCGCCGAGTCCAGTATCGACGAGCTCTTCGGAGCCACCGGCATGAAGCCCCGCGACCGCGTGGTAGTGGTCAACCCCGGGGCGGGTCGGCCAACCAAGCGGTGGCCGGTCGAACGCTTCCGCGCTCTCGCCGCGCACCTGGCCGGTCAGGCGGGTGCGCACGTGCTCGTGGTGTGGGGCCCGGGCGAGGAATCGCTGGCGTCGGCGATCGCGCGACCGCCGGCCGGCCGCGTCGTGCTGGGTCCGCCCACGAGTCTGGTCCAGCTGATCGCGGTTCTGCGGCGGGCGAGCCTGCTCGTGGCGGCGGACACCGGCCCGCTTCATCTGGCTGCCGCGCTGGGCACGCCGTGCCTGGGTCTCTACGGGCCGACCGACCCCACACGCAACGGCCCCTACGGCTCCGGCCACCGGACCCTGCGCGCACCGGACGGCCAGATGACGTCGATCGACGTGGCGCCCGTCTTTCAGGCCGCGTTGGAGCTGCTCGCCTGATGGATCGCGGTGGCTCGAGCGCCGGCCCCGAAACCGGTGTGGCACGCGGCGCGAGCGGGGAGGTTTGGAGGGGGCGGCCTCTGCCCCCTCCAACTTCTTGGTGGGGCCGGCGCGCCTCAAAGGCGCGCGCGTGAATCGCCCCCTCCGAATATCGGTCACCGTCATCACGCTCGACGAGGCCGAGCGCCTGCGCTCGTGTCTGGAGAGCGCGGCCTGGGCGGACGAGATCGTCGTGGTCGACGCCGAGTCCCGCGACAAGACCCCGCAGATCGCCCGGGAGTTCACCGAGCGGGTCATCATCCGGCCCTGGCCCGGGTTCGCCGCGCAGAAGAACTTCGCCCTCGACCAGGCCACCGGCGACTGGGTGCTGTCGCTCGACGCCGACGAGGAGGTCTCGTCCGAGCTCCGGGACGAGATCCAGCGGGTGCTGGCCCGGCCCTGCACGGTCGACGCGTACGCGATCCCTCGGAAGAACATCTTCTGGGGCCGGTGGGTCCGCCACGGTGGCCTCTATCCCGACTGGCAAGTCCGCCTGGTCCGCCGGGGCCGGGCCCGCTTCGTGCCCCGGGCCGTGCACGAGTCGGTGCAGGTGGACGGCCGGGTCGCCCGCTTGACAAGCCCCTTGCTGCACCGCAGCTATCGCGACGTGTCCGACTTCCTGGTCCGGGCCGATCGCTACTCCACCCTGGCCGCTGAGGACTGGCTGCGCAGCGGACGCCGGGTCCGTCCGATCGACCTCGTGCTCCGCCCGCTCGGACGGTTCGTCGGGATGTACATCCTCCGCCTCGGGGCGCTGGACGGGTGGAGAGGACTTCTGCTGGCGACGCTCTACGCGTACTATGTGGGCATGCGATCGGCCAAGGCACTGGAGCAGGCGAGGCGGTGACCATCAAGGAACGCGTGCTGTCGGGCATGCGTCCAACCGGCAAGCTCCACCTCGGCAATTATCTGGGGGCCCTCGACAACTGGGTCCGGCTTCAAGAGGATCACGAGGGCTTCTTCTTCGTGGCCAACTGGCACGCGCTGACGACCGACGCCGAGGACGTCCGCGACATTCCCGCCAACACCGTGGAGATGGTGGCCGACTGGCTGGGGGCGGGCCTGGATCCCGCGCGCTGCACGATGTTCGTGCAGTCGCTGGTTCCCGAGCACGCCGAGCTGCACCTGCTGTTCTCCATGATCACGCCACTGGGCTGGCTCGAGCGGGTGCCGACGTACAAGGAAATGGTGGAGCAGCTGGGGATCGAGTCCCCCTCCTACGGGTTGCTCGGCTATCCGCTGCTACAGGCCGCCGACATTCTCATGTACAAGCCGCGCTGGGTGCCGGTCGGGATCGACCAGGTGCCCCACGTCGAGCTCACCCGCGAGGTCGCCCGGCGGTTCAACCACACCTTCGGTGAAGTGTTCCCCGAGCCCCAGGCCAAGCTCACGGAGATTCCCAAGGTGCCCGGCACCGACGGGCGGAAGATGTCCAAGTCCTACGGCAACGCCATCTACCTGTCCGACCCCGCAGAGGTGGTCCGAGCCAAGATCCGGCCGATGGTGACGGACCCCGCCCGCAAGCGGCGCTCGGATCCCGGCAATCCCGACGTGTGCCCGGTCTTCGACCTGCACCGTATCTTCACGCCACCGACCGATCGCGAGTGGGCGGCCACCGGCTGCCGCACCGCCGGGATCGGCTGCCTGGACTGCAAGGCCAAGTTGCTCGAGCATCTGGAGCCGGCCCTGGCCCCCATCCGGGAGCGGCGACAGGCGTTCGCCGAGAAGCCCGGCATGATCGTGGACATCTTGCGCGACGGCTCGGCCCGGGCGCGTCGGGTGGCCCAGGCGACCATGGAGCAGGTGCACCAGGTGGTGACCATCACGCCATGAGAGGCGCGCCATGACCGAGGCGGCTCCCGCGACGCTCACGTTGCGGGTGGGACAGTTCGAAGGACCGCTCGATCTCCTGCTGCACCTGTGTCGCACCAACGAGATCGACCTGGCCAACCTGCCGGTGCGAACGATCACCGACCAGTATCTCGCCCACCTGGAAGCCATGGAGTTCCAGGACCTGGAAGCGGCCGGCGCCTTCCTGGTGATGGCGGCCACGCTCGTTTACTTGAAGTCGAAGCTGCTGGTGCCCGCGGACGAGACCGACGAGCAGCTCGACGACGAGGCCCTGGCCCTCCGCCAGGAGCTGGAAGCCCGGTTGCGCGAGTACTCCCGGATCAAGGCCCTGGGCGCCTGGCTGGGCGAGCGCGAGGCCGAGCAGGCGCTGATCTGGGGGCGTCCGGTGAGCGAGCTTCCCCCGGCCGACGAGGTGCCGCTGGAAGACCTCAGCGTCCACCTGATCGAACGCGCCTTCAAGCGGCTCGTCGAGGAGCAGGCGCGGCGCAAGCCGCGCGAGGTCCAGGCCGAGCCGATGTCGGTCCTGGACCGCATGGGCGAGATCCTGGCCGTGCTGCGGGACACCTGGTCGCTGCTGTTCTCTTCGCTGCTCGGCGCCCAGCGGCCGCCGACGGAAGTGGTGGTGACCCTGCTGGCCATCCTGGAGCTCGTGCGTCTCGGGAACATCCGCGTGCAACAGACCGAGCTGTTCGGCGACATCGTCATCGAACGACGGTCGGCCGATCCGCTGGCCCCGAGCGCCGGCTTGGCCGGCGCAATCCATACGGGGGAGGATCCGGAGGACAAGCTTGCCTACACCGATTGACGTCGTCGAGGCCCTGCTCTTCGCGTCGGACACGCCGCTGGAGGCCGAGCGGATCCGTGAGGTCCTCGATCTGGCCGACGCCGGCGAGGCCCGCGCCCTGGTCGAGGAGCTGCGCACGCGATATGCGGCGGCCGACCGGGCTCTCACGATCGTGGAGGTCGGCGGCGGGTACCGGATGGTGACGCGCCCGGAGATCGCGCCCTGGCTGGTGCGCCTGGCTCGCTCGCGCACGCGGGCGCGCCTCAGCCGTCCCGCGCTCGAGACCCTCGCCATCGTGGCCTATCGTCAGCCCGTGTCCCGACCTGAAGTCGACGCCATCCGCGGGGTGAACTCCGACGGCGTGCTCGACAACCTCCTCGAGCGCCGGCTCATCCGCATCGGCGGCCGCAAGGAAGCACCGGGCCGGCCCTTCCTCTACGAGACCACGCGGGAGTTCCTGGTGGCCTTCGGCCTCCGGGACCTCGGCGATCTGCCCAAGGTCGAGGGCGAGTTGCTGGTGCCCGAGTTGGCGGGAGTCGCCGGCGATGGCCAAGCTCAGGCTGAACAAGATCCTGGCCCAGGCGGGGCTGGCGTCCCGACGAGCAGCTGATCGCCTGATCGCCGAGGGGCGCGTCGCCGTCAACGGCGTCGCCGCCCGCGAGGTCGGCGCACTGGCCGACCCCGAGGTCGACGCGATCACCGTCGATGGCCGCCCCGTCCCCAGGGCGGAGGCCAAGCGCTACCTCCTGCTGAACAAGCCGCGGGGCTACGTGACGTCGCGGGCGGATCCGCAGGGACGTCCCGTCGTCACCGATCTCGTCCCGGGCTCCGCTCGCCTGTACCCGGTCGGCCGTCTCGACGTCGACGTCGAAGGCGCCTTGCTCTTGACCAACGATGGCGCGCTGACGCATCGCCTGTTACATCCCCGCTACGGCGTCCCCCGCGTCTACGAGGCCGACGTCGCCGGCGCGGTTGCCCGGGCCGAGCTCGATCGGTGGCGACGGGGCGTCCCGCTAGAGGATGGACCGGCCGTGCCTGCCACGGTGGTCTTGCTCCGGGGCGGGCCGGCCGGCAGCCGGCTGCGCCTGACCTTCACCGAGGGGCGGAAGCACGAGGTGAAACGCTATTGCCAGGCGCTCGGGCACCCGGTAGGGCGTCTGCGCCGCATCGCGTTCGGGCCGGTCGCGCTCGGTAACCTGGGCGTCGGTCACTGGCGTCCCCTCACACCGCGCGAGCTGACCGCCCTTCGCCGGGCGGTGGCCGACGCGCGGTGAGTTGGCCGCCGGGCCCGGGCGCTTGCGTGGCTCGGAGACGTTAGCCTATAATGCGCGGTATTCAGTAGACGGGCAGGGATCGCTATGAACCTGGACGATTGGCGTTCCAGGATCAACCAACTCGACGACCAAATCCTCCACCTCCTCAACCAGCGCGCCGAGGCCGTCCTCCGGATCGGAGACCTCAAACGTCGGCAGGATGGACCGTCTTACGTCCCCGAACGCGAGGCGGAGATTCTCGCGCGCCTCGCCGCCGCCAACTCCGGACCCTGGCCGGTCGCAGCGGTGCGGGCGGTGTGGGTCGAGATCCTCTCCGCGTGCCGGGCCCTGGAAGGACCGCTCACGGTGGGCTTCCTCGGCCCCCAGGCCACGTTCACGCACCAGGCCGCGCTCCAGCATTTCGGCACCGCGGCCGCCTACGTGCCCCTGCGCACGGTGGCCGACGTCTTCGAGGACGTCGAGCATGGACGCCTCGAGTACGGGCTGGTCCCCGTGGAGAACAGCACCGAGGGCGCGGTCAACATCACCCTCGATCGGCTCATCGAGTCCAGCGCCCTCATCTGCGGCGAGCGCTACCTGCCGATCACCCAACATTTGCTCTCGTCGGCGCCGGGCCTGGAGCAGGTCAAGACCGTCGTGTCCCATCCCCAGGCGCTCGCCCAGTGCCGGGGCTGGCTGGCCGCCCACCTGTCGGACGTGCCGACCCAGGAGGTCACCTCTACGGCAACGGCCGCCGAGCTGGCGGCCGGGGACGTCACCGTCGCGGCCATCGCCTCCGAGCTGGCGGCCCGGCTGTACAACGTCCCCGTGCTGCGCGCGCGGATCGAGGACAACCCCTACAACTCGACCCGCTTCCTGGTGATCGGCCGGCGCCCGGCGGGCCCCAGCGGACGGGACAAGACCTCCATCCTGTTCGCCATGCGCAATGAGCCTGGTGCGCTCCACCGGGCGCTGGAGCCGTTCGCCGAGCGGAGCGTCAACCTGACCAAGATCGAGTCACGTCCGGCGAAGCTGCGGACGTGGGAGTACGTCATGTTCGTGGATTTCGAAGGGCACCGCGACACTCCCGTGGTGGCTGCCGCGCTCGAGGAGATTCGGGCCCGCACGGTGTTCATGAAGATCCTGGGCTCGTACCCAACCGGATAAGGAGACTGCATTGACCACGCAGTGGGAGTCGCTGGCCAACGAGCACATCCTGGGGATCGCCCCCTACGAGCCCGGCAAGCCGATCGAGGAGCTGGAACGAGAGCTGGGGATCTCGGACGCCATCAAGCTGGCCTCCAACGAGAACCCCCTGGCCCCCTCTCCCCGAGTCCAGAAGGCGCTCGTCGCCGCGCTCACCACGCTGAACCGCTACCCGGACGGCAGCGGGTTCTATCTGCGGACGGCCCTGGCCAAGAAGCACGGCGTCACACCGGAGCAGATCATCCTGGGGAACGGCTCCAACGAGCTCATCGAGCTGCTCGTCCGGACGTTCCTCAAACCGGGGGACGAGGCCATCGTCCCCCATCCTTCCTTTGTCGTCTATCCGATGATCGTGCAGGCCGCGGGCGGGATCCGCGTGATGGTCATGCTCAAGGACTATCGCCTCGACCTGGAGGCCATGGCCCGGGCCACCACCGCCCTCACCAAGCTCGTGTTCATCGCCAACCCCAACAACCCCACGGCGACGATCGTCACCGCCGACGAGGTCGAGCACTTCATGGGCCGGATCTCGGAACGGACGATCGTGGTCTTCGACGAGGCCTACATCGAGTTCGCGCTCGGCCCCGATTTCCCGGACACCCTCAACTACATCCGGCAGGGGCGGAGAGTCATCGTCCTGCGAACGTTCTCCAAGGCCAACAGCCTGGCCGGCCTCCGGGTGGGCTACGGCATCGCCGATGCCGACGCCACGGCGCTGATGAACCGCATCCGCCAGCCGTTCAACGTGAACTCGCTGGCCCAGGCGGCCGCGCTGGCGGCCCTGGACGACGACGCGCACGTGCAGGAATGCGTGCGCATGATCGAGGCGGGCCGGCGCGAGCTGGGCGCGGAGTTCACGGCCCTCGGGCTCAAGTACGTGCCCTCGCGGGCGAACTTCATTCTCGTCGACGTCGGGCGGAGCGCCGCCGAGATCTATCAAAAGCTGCTGCACCAGGGCGTCATCGTCCGGCCGCTCACGTCCTTCGGCATGGAGAGCACCCTGCGCATCACGGTCGGCACACCCGAAGAGAACCGCCGCCTCGTCAAGGCGCTCCGCGCGGTGCTCCGGAAGACTCCCGCGTGATCCAGCGGCTGACGGTGATCGGGGTCGGCCTGCTCGGCGGCTCCATCGCCAAGGCGGCCCGCGCCCGCGGGCTCGCCCGGGAGATCGTCGGGGTCGGCCGCCACGCCGGGCGCCTGGAGCCCGCGCTGCGCGACGGCACGCTGGATCGCATCGCCACCGACCCGCTCGACGGTGTGCGAGGCGCGGATTTCGTGGTCCTGGCCGTCCCCGTGCAGACGATCGAGCGGCTCCTGGAGAGTATCTGGCCCGCTCTCGGGGCCGACACGCTGCTGACCGACGTGGGCTCCACCAAGGCGGCCATCGCGCGCGCGGCCGAGCGCCTGGCCGCCCGTCGGCCGGTGGCGTTCGTGGGCAGTCACCCCATGGCCGGCTCCGAGAAGAGCGGGTACGGCGTGGCCCGGGCCGATCTGCTGGGCGGCGCCACCGTCATCGTCACGCCGACCGAGACCAGCGCACCGGCCGCCGTGAAGGCGGTCTCCGGCTTCTGGGAATCCCTGGGCGCCGGCCGCATCCTCCTCATGGATCCGGCCGCCCACGACCGGGCCGTCGCGGCGGTCAGCCACTTGCCGCATCTCGTCGCGTGCGCCCTCGTGGATGCAGTCGAGCGCCTGGATCCCGGGGCGTTCGATGTGGCGGCCCGGGGCTTTCGGGACACGACCCGCATCGCCGCGGCCGATCCCGAGGTGTGGGAGGCGATTTTCCTGGCCAACCGCGAGGCCACGGCTGCGAGCACTCGCGAGTTCCTCCGATCCCTCGCCGACCTCAGCCGGCTGCTCGACACCGGCGACGGCGCCGGCTTGCGCGCCGCCCTGGCCCGCATCAAGGCCCGGCGCGAGGCCCTGTCGTGAGACTGCGCGTTCGTCCCGTGCGCAGGCTCTGCGGTCGTGTCGACGTGCCGGGCGACAAGTCCATCTCACACCGCGCCGTCCTGCTCGGCGCGCTGGCCGAGGGCGTCACCGACATTCGCGGCTTCCTGGAGGCGGAGGACTGCCTGCGAACCCTGGCCGCGGTGGAGGCCCTGGGCGTCGAGGTGACGCGCAAGGGCCCGGGCGAGTACCGCCTCGCCGGGGGCGGGCGCGCGGGGATGACCGAGCCGAGCGACGTGGTCGACTGCGGTAACTCGGGCACGACGGTGCGCCTGCTCATGGGGGTGCTGACCGGGCAGCCCTTCTGGACTGTGCTCAGCGGGGATGCGTCGCTGCGGCGACGGCCGATGGGCCGGGTGGCCGAGCCCCTGCGGCAGATGGGGGCGACCGTCGTCGGTCGGGCCGAGGGTGGCCGACTGCCGCTGGCCATCCGGGGCACCGAGCAGGTGCGGGCCGACCGCTTTACCTTGCCGGTCGCCTCGGCCCAGGTGAAGTCGGCCATCCTGCTCGCGGGACTCTTCGCCGACAGCGACGTCACGGTCACGGAGCCGGCGCAGTCGCGCGACCACTCCGAGCGCATGCTGCGGCTGTTCGGCGCACGCGTGGAGACCCGAGGCCTGACCACGACCCTGAGCCCCGGACGGCTGACCGGCGCTTCGGTGAGCGTGCCCGGCGATATCTCGTCGGCCGCGTTTCTCCTGGTGGCCGGTCTCCTGGTGCCGGACGCGCGCGTCACGGTGGCCGCAGTGGGGCTCAACCCCACGCGCATCGGGTTGCTCGAGACGCTGTCGGCGATGGGAGCGGGCCTGGAGATCGTGGCCGACCCTCACGCCGCCGGTGAGCCGAGCGGCACCGTCACGGCGGTGAGCTCCCAGCTTCGCGGTGGCACCGTCGCCGGCGCCCTCGTGCCGCGCCTGATCGATGAGGTGCCCGCCCTGGCCGTCGCCGCCGCCCTGGCCCGCGGTCGCACGGAGATCCGAGACGCCGCCGAGCTCAGGGTGAAGGAATCGGACCGCGTTGCGGCGCTGGCCCGGGGGTTGGGCGCCATGGGCGCATCCATCACCGAGCGGTCCGACGGCCTCGTGATCGAGGGTGGGGCGACGCTCCAGGGAGCCGCAGTGGCCAGCGGCGGAGACCACCGGATCGCCATGGCGCTCGCCGTGGCGGGGCTGGTGGCGGAAGGGGAGACGGTGGTGGACGACACGGCGTGCGTCGCCACCTCGTTCCCCCAGTTCGTCGACGCTCTCAATGCCCTGGCCGGCGGGCCCGCCGTCACGGTCGAGACATGAGGTCCGGCGACCGCGAGCCCGTGATCACAATCGATGGCCCGGCGGGGGCGGGCAAGACGACCGTGGCCCGGGCGCTGGCCCGTCGGCTCGGCTACCGGCTCATCGACACCGGCGCGATGTACCGGGCGCTGGCGTGGAGCGTACTCGACAAGGGGCTCGAGGCCAGCGATACTCCCGAACTGCGACGGCACCTCGAGGCGGTGGAGGTCGACCTGCGTGGTCAGCGTGTGTTCGTGGACGGGCGCGACGTGACCGACGAGATCCGGACCCCGCCGATCGACGCGCTGACGTCGACCCTCACCGTTCTGGAGCCGGTGCGAGCCAGGATGACGCCGGTGCAGCGACGCCTGGCGGCGTCCGGCCGGGCGATTCTGGAGGGGCGCGACACGGGCACCGTCGTGTGGCCGGAGGCCGAGGTCAAGTTCTACCTGGACGCCTCGCTCGAGGAGCGGGCCCGCCGGCGGCAAGCCGAGTTCCAGGCGCGCGGCATCGACAGCGACTTCGTGACCGTGTACGGCGAGCTGGGCGCCCGCGACACTCAGGACAAGAGTCGGTCCCTGGCGCCCTTGCGCCCCGCGGCCGACGCCATCACGATCGACACGACGAACCGGAGCGTCGACGAGGTCGTCGACACGATGATCCGGTACATCGAGCAGCGATGCTGTACGCGATCCTGAAACCCCTCGTCGTGGCGGTGATGCGCCTGTACTGGCGCCTGCAGGGGCACGGCTACCAGCACGTGCCCCGCTCCGGGCCCGTGCTTCTGGTGGCCAACCATTCGAGCGTGCTGGACCCTCCGCTCGTCGGCGGCATGGCGCCCCGGCGGGTCTCGTTCCTGGCCAAGGCCGAGCTGTTCGACATTCCCCTGTTCGGCCGCTTGATCCGTGGCCTGAACGCCCATCCTGTGCGCCGGGAGGGCGCCGACCCCGCGGCGCTGCGCACGGCCCTGCGGCTGCTTGAACGCGGAGAGATACTGTTGGTGTTCCCCGAAGGGACCCGTGGCGAGGAAGGAGTCCTCCGAGCCGGTAAGCCAGGGGCGGGGATGCTGGCGGTCCTCAGCGGCGCACCCGTGGTACCCGTCTACATCCGGGGGTCGGGACAGGCCTGGCCGCGAGGGCGGTGGATCCCCCGGCCGACGAAGATCACGGTCGCGTTCGGTCCGTCCCTTCGCTTCGAGCGCGAGGACGATGCCCGAACGAAGAAAGAGTCATACGAGGCCGCCAGTCGAGCGATGATGGCGGCCATTGCGCGCCTCAAAGACGCCGCGGACCGGACCGAGCCGTGCGCAGCGTCACCGCGTGAAGTAGCATTCGGCGGGGTGGGTGCGGGAGGAGCCTCGACCCCGTCCAAATCTATGCATGGGAGGAACGGGCAGCATGGAGAAGGATGAACCGCGCCGAAACCTCGGCGGCCAGCGAAAGGAGGAGAAATCCAGCGCCCCCGAGGAGCACATGGAGGACTGGTACCGGACGACCGCCATCACCGAGTTCGAGGAAGGCGAGGTGGTTCGGGGCCGGGTCGTCCACGTCGGGCCCTCCGAGGTCCTGGTCGATGTCGGCTACAAGAGCGAGGGGGCCATCCCCATCGAGGAATTCCACCGGGCCGGGAAGCTGCCCGAGGTGGGAGAAGAGCTCGACGTCTACCTGGAGGCCAAGGAGGACGCCGAAGGGCTGATTGTCCTCTCCAAGGACAAAGCCGACAAAATCAAGGTCTGGGACGTCATCACCCAGGCGTTCGACAAGGGCAGTCCCGTCGAAGGGAAGGTCGTCGAGGTCGTCAAGGGCGGGCTGGCGGTGGACGTCGGCGTCAAGGCGTTCTTGCCCGGCTCCCAGGTGGACCTGCGGCCCGTCAAGAACCTGAACGCGCTGCTCGGCCACACGATCCGGGCCAAGGTCATCAAGCTCAACCGACGCCGCGGAAACGTGGTGCTCTCACGGCGGGCCGTGCTGGAAGAAGAGCGGGAGGAAAAGAAGAAGCACACCCTCGAAGTCCTCCACGAGGGCATGGTCCTCACCGGCACGGTGAAGAACATCACCGACTACGGCGCCTTCATCGACCTGGGGGGCATCGACGGCCTGCTGCACGTCACCGACATGAGCTGGGGGCGGGTCGGGCACCCGTCGGAGATCTTCCAGGTGGGCGATCAGGTCGAGGTAGTCGTGCTGCATTTCGACCGCGAGACCGGCCGGGTGTCCCTCGGCTACAAGCAGAAGTCCGTGGACCCCTGGGAGCAGGTGGAGCAGAAGTACGCGGCCGGCACGAAGGCCAGCGGCAAAGTGGTGAGCCTCACCAACTACGGCGCCTTCGTGGAGCTGGAGCCGGGGGTGGAAGGCCTGGTCCACGTGTCCGAGATGTCGTGGACCCGTCGCGTGCGCCACCCCTCGAAGATCGTCAACGTCGGCGACGAGGTCGAGGTGGCGGTGCTCGACGTCAATCGGGCGGCCAAGCGGATCTCCCTGGGCATGAAGCAGGTCGAGCCCGATCCCTGGGAGACCATCGACGAGCGCTACCAGGTGGGCCAGCGGGTCACCGGCCGCGTGCGCAACCTCACTGATTTCGGCGCCTTCATCGAGCTGGAGCCGGGCGTCGACGGCCTGCTCCACATCTCCGACATGTCGTGGACCCGCTCGGTGGGCCATCCCTCCGAAGTCATCAAGAAGGGCCAGGATCTGGAGACGCAGATCCTCAACATCGACAGCGAGAACAAGCGCATCTCGCTGGGACTCAAGCAGGTCCAGCCCGATCCCTGGGCCACCGTCGCCCAGCGCTATCCCATGGGCTCGCGGATCACGGGTAAGGTCGTCCGGCTCACCGATTTCGGCGCCTTCGTCGAGCTGGAGCCGGGCGTCGACGGCCTGCTGCACATCTCCCAGATGGCCAATCGTCCGATCAGTCGTCCCGACGAGATCGTCAACGTGGGCGACGAGCTCACCCTGCTCGTGATCCGAGTCGATTCGAACGAGCGGCGTATCGGGCTCAGCCTGAAGGAGCTGGCCCACGCGGTGGACCTCGGCCGCGAGACGGAGGACGTGCGGGGTCAGGGGCGACGCGGCAAGCGCAAGCAGCGCGACGACTACGACGACGACACCGAGGAGTAGCCGCCCGCGGTGGCGCGCCCCATCACCGTCCTCGGTGTCACCCTCGCGTTATGGACGACCGTGGTGCTGCTGTTCGTCATCGTGGTGTCGGGCGGCCTGCGCGGGCCCGAGGGCGGCGTGGGCTTCGGGCCCCGGGTGGCGGTCGTCGAGCTGGACGGCCTCATCCTCGACGTCGAGGACCTCCTCAGCGATCTCAAGGGGCATCGCGAGAACCCGCTCGTGCGGGCCGTGGTGATCCGCATCAACAGTCCCGGTGGCGTGGTCGGGCCCACTCAGGAAGTGCACGACGCGTTACAGCGGCTGCGTCGCGCGGGCAAGCCCGTGGTGGCCTCACTGGGCGCCGTGGCTGCCTCCGGCGGCTACTACATCGCCGTGGCCGCCGACCGGATCTACGCCAATCCCGGCACGATCACCGGCTCCATCGGCGTCATCATGCAGATGGCCAACCTCGAGAGCCTCATGAAGAAGGTCGGCGTGGACTACGTCGTGGTGAAGGCGGGGCAGTTCAAGGATATCGGGAACTTCTCACGCCCCATGAGCCCCGAGGAGCGCCGGGTTCTCCAGTCGCTCCTGGACGACGTCCATGCCCAGTTCGTGGGCGCCGTCGCCGCCGGACGCGGCCTGGACCAGAACGTCGTCCTCCGGTTCGCCGACGGGCGCGTGTTCTCGGGAGCTCAGGCCAAAACCCTGAGGATGATCGACGAGCTCGGCGGGCTCGAGGAGGCGATCAACGCCGCGGCCACGCTGGCCGGGCTCGACGTTCCCCCGCGGGTGATCCCACCGCGGCGCCGCCTGTCCATCTTCGACCTGCTTGGCGGCCAGCTCGGTCTCGCGACGGGGCGGCTGATAGCGCCGACGCTACCGGTCTTCAAGACTCCGTTGTATCTGATGGACTGACAGGGTTCCATCGGTCCTGACCTCGAGTGGATTGGTCAGAACATGGTCGTAAGGCCTCATAACATAAGGGCTCATGCTATGCATCGAGCTCTAACACCCTGGGGCCGTGGTCTCTAACCCCTTAGACTGTTTGACATTCTCGCCGGCCGCGTGCTACGTTCGCGATGACTTCTGACGATGGGGCCTGACGCCGGGTGGGGTGGACGATGACGAAAGCGGAGCTGATTGACGAGGTCTCCAAGATCGCGAACCTGACGAAGAAAGAGACCGAGACGATCGTCAACACGGTCTTCGACAACATCACAGAGGCCCTGGTCAAGGGCGACAAGGTGGAGTTGCGGGGCTTCGGAAGCTTCCGGATCCGCCAGCGGCATTCCCGGAAGGGCCGGAACCCCAAGACCGGTAGCAGCGTCGACGTCCCCGACAAGCGCGTCCCCTTCTTCAAGGTCGGCAAGCGCCTGCGCGAGCTCGTCAACACCTGAGCCTGGGGCGTGAAGCGCCTCTGGGCGCCGTGGCGCATGGCCTACGTCGGAGGGTCCACGCCTACGACCGGCTGCATCTTCTGTAACGCCCTCACCGCCGACGACGACCCGCGCCACCTCGTCCTCGTCCGCCGGCCGGCCGCCTTCTTGATCCTGAACGCGTACCCCTATACGCCCGGGCACCTCATGGCCGCTCTCAACCGGCACGTCGGCACGGTGGGGGAGGCGACGGCCGAAGAGCTGGCTCAGGCGATGCAACTGGTCGCCGTGGCCACGTCGGCCCTCGTGACGGAGTACCGTGCCGAGGGTTTCAACATCGGCCTCAACCAGGGCCGGGTGGCCGGGGCCGGCATCACCGACCATCTGCACGTGCACGTCGTCCCTCGCTGGCAGGGCGACTCCAACTTCATGCCGGTGCTGGGGGACGTGCGCGTGCTGCCCGAGGCGCTGGACGCGACCTGGCAGCGTCTGCGGAGCCGGCTTCGTGACTGAGCCGCCGGCGGGGCTCACGCCGATGATGCGGCAGTATCGGGAGCTCAAGCGGCGGTTCCCGGACTATCTGCTGCTCTTCCGGCTCGGCGACTTCTACGAGCTGTTCTTCGAGGATGCCGAGCGGGGAGCGCGGTTGCTCGGGATCACGTTGACGGCCCGCCAGGGAGCGCCCATGGCGGGCATTCCCCATCATGCCGCGGAGACCTACATCGCCAGGCTCGTCCAGGCCGGGTGCAAGATCGCCATCTCCGAGCAACTGGAGGCGCCGGGCCAGGGGCGCAAGCTGTTGCGACGCGACGTCGTGCGGCTCATCACCCCGGGCACCATCACCGACACGGCGTATCTGTCCAGCGCGGCCAACAATTTCCTGCTCGCCGTGACCCATGGTCGCGAGGGCACGGGCGTCGCCCTGCTCGACGTCTCCACCGGCGACTTCTGGGTCGGTGAGGACCCGGGGAGCCAATCGGCCGCGCTGGAGGCGGCGCTCCTGCGCCGGCCCGCCGAGATCGTCGCCCCGGAAACCCTTCGCGAGACTCGCGACCTGATGGCCCGTGTGCAGTCCAGCGGAGCCGTGCTCACGTTCTGGGAGCCGGCTGCCTTCACCGGGCGCCGCGCCTCGGCAGACCTCACGGCCCATCTCGGCGTCCCCTCCCTGGCCGTCTTCGGCGTGGCCGACATGACCGTGGGCCTGGCCGCCGCAGCGGGGGCACTGGCCTACGTCCGGGCCACCCAGGGCGATCGGCTCGGCCACTTGACCCGGCTGCAGCGCCTGAGCACCGCCGACGCCATGGTGCTCGATCAGACCGCCGTAGAGACGCTGGAGGTCGTCGAGTCGCGCGACGGCACGCCGCGCGCTTGTCTCTTCGGCGTCATCAACGAGACGGTCACGCCGATGGGCGCCCGGCTCCTGCGGCAGTGGCTGCTCCGGCCCCTGCTCGACCCGGACGTCATCGGTCGCCGCCAGGCCGCGGTGGCGGCGCTGGTGGAAGCGCCGGCCGTGCGGAACCGGCTGCGGACGCTCCTGGCCCGGATCGGCGACGTGGAGCGCCTGGCCAGTCGAACCACGCTGGGTGTCGCTCACGCCCGTGACCTGGCCGGCCTGCGGGCCAGCCTGGAGCCGCTCGACGAGATCCGCGCCGCGATAGCCGAGGCCGGCGCCACGGTCATCGTGACCGCGCGGGAGCAGCTCGCCCCGCTCGAGGACCTCAGAGCCCTGCTGCGAGAGGCCCTGGTCGACGAGCCGCCGCTGACGCTCCACGAGGGCGGCCTCATCCGCGAGGAATGGAGCGAGGCGCTGACCGCGATCGCGAGCGGCGCGCGCCAGGCGCGCCAGTGGATCGCGGGCCTCGAGGAGCGCGAGCGGGAGCGCACCGCCATCCCGAGCCTGCGCGTGCGCTTCAACCGCGTCTTCGGCTACGGCATCGAGGTCACCCACGCCCAGGCCGCGCGCGTCCCGGCCGACTACATCCGGCGCCAGACCCTCAGCGGGGCCGAGCGCTACGTCACTCCCGAGCTCAAGGAGTACGAGGCCAAGGTCTTGGGGGCCGAGGAGCGGCGGCGCCGGCTGGAGTACGAGCTGTTCGACGACCTGCGCCAGCGGGTGGCTGCCCGGGCTCCCGAGTTGCTGGCGACGGCGCGCGCCCTGGCCCGCCTGGATGTGCTGGCGGCGCTCGCCGAGGTGGCCGAGACGCGGGGTCATGTGCGGCCCATCGTCGATCGGAGCGACGTCCTGACGATCGTCGAGGGCCGCCATCCGGTGCTGGAGGCGCGGGCGGGGGAACCGGTGACGCCGAACGACGTGAGGCTCGATCCCGCCGCCCGCATCGTCATCCTCACCGGCCCCAACATGTCCGGCAAGTCCGTCTACCTTCGCCAGGTCGGCCACATCGTCATCCTGGCCCAGATCGGGGCGTTCGTCCCGGCCCGCGAGGCCCGGATCGGCATCGTCGATCGGATGTTCACCCGCGTCGGCGCCCAGGACAACCTCGCCCGCGGGCAGAGCACGTTCCTGGTGGAGATGGTGGAGACAGCGAACATCCTCAACAACGTGACCCCGTGCAGTCTGGTCCTGCTCGACGAGGTCGGCCGAGGAACGTCCACGTTCGACGGGCTGGCCATCGCCTGGGCCGTCGTGGAGTCTCTGCACGCGCAGCCCGGCACGAAGGTGCTGTTCGCCACCCACTTCCACGAGCTCACGCAGCTCGCCGACCGCCTGCCCGCCGTACAGAACTTCCACGTGGCCGTGCGCGAGTGGAACGACGAGATCATCTTCCTGCACAAGGTTCGGCCCGGCGGCACCGATCGCAGCTACGGCATCCAGGTCGCGCGGGTGGCCGGGCTGCCGGGGCCGGTCATCGCGCGGGCCCGCGCGCTGCTCGCCGAACTCGAAGCCGCCGGGCAGCGCACGGCCGACGCCCGCGACGCGGCCCAGCTGGGTCTGTTTCCCCCACCGCGCGACCCTATCCTCCAGGACCTGGCGCGCCTGGATCTGGCCCATCTCACGCCGATCGAGGCCCTCAACCTCCTGGTGAAGTGGCAGGGGCAGGTGCGGTGAGGACGCGCCGGATTATTGAGATTGGGGGGGGCGAGACGCCCCCCCCGATTCCCCCCCGGTCCACGCGAGAGCAACCACCGCCTCCGACGGCGCGAGGCGATTCACGATGAGCCGGATCCGGAGGCTGCCCGACCATCTGGTCAACAAGATCGCGGCCGGCGAGGTCGTGGAGCGGCCGGCGTCAGTCGTCAAGGAGCTGGTCGAGAACGCCCTCGACGCCGGCGCCCGCTCGATCACCGTCGACCTGCGCGACGGCGGGGCCGCGCTGGTGCGGGTCACCGACGACGGGGCCGGGATGACGGCCGACGAGGTGCTGCTGGCGCTGGAACGGCACGCCACCTCCAAGCTCGTCGCCGACGAGGATCTCGACACGATCGCCACGCTGGGGTTTCGAGGCGAGGCTCTGCCGGCCCTCTGTGCGGTCTCACGTTTCGTCATCGTCAGCCGGGCCCGAGAGGCGCCGGAGGGGTTTCGCGTCACCGGGGCGGGGGGGGAGATCATCCAGCGGCTGTCGGTCCCGGCCGAGGTCGGCACCACCGTCGAGGTCAGCGATCTGTTCTTCAATACGCCGGCCCGGCTCAAGTTCCTCAAGGCGCCGGCCACCGAGCTGGCCGCCTGCTTGCGCGTGCTGGGACATCTCGCCCTGGCCCATACCGATGTGCACCTCCGGGTCAGGCACGGTCCGCGAGCGGTCCTCACGGCGCCGCCCGCCCCTGATCTGCGCACGCGCGTGGCCGCGCTGTGGGGCTGGGACGTCGGCGCTCGCCTGCTCGGCATCGAGCGGGCGGATCAGGCGGTCAGCGTCCGCGGGGTGGCGGCGCCACCCGATCTCACACGAGGCAGCCGCGACGACGTCGTGATCGTCGTCAATGGCCGTCCGGTGCGCGACCCGGCCCTCTTCCAGGCCGTCCTCGAAGGCTATCGGCCGCTGCTGCCGCGCGATCGCTTTCCGCTGGTGGCGCTGGCCATCGCGCTCCCCCTGGCCGACGTCGACGTCAACGTGCACCCCACGAAAGCCTGGGTGCGCTTTCGCCATCCGCGGCTCGTGCACGAGACCGTCGCGGCGGCCGTCGGCGAGGCGTTGCGCCGGCGCGCCGCCGCGCCGGCGATCGAGCTGCCCGCGGCATCCGGCCCGGCCGGGGCGATCGCCGAGCCGGCCGGCCAGCAGGCGCCACTCTTCGCCGAGACGATCCGGACGTATGAGACCGCCGGGCTCGGGCGCGTGCTCGGTCAGGCTCAGGACACGTTCATCGTGGCCGTCTCGGACACCGAGGTGTTCTTCGTCGACCAGCACGCGGCCCACGAGCGCGTGATCTTCGAACGGCTGCAGGCTGACCTGACCGCGGGCCGCCCACCCGCGCAAGCGCTGCTCTTCCCCGACCCGTTGCCTTTGACGCCGGCGGCGCTCGCACTCCTGGAGCGCTCACGGCAAGCGCTGGAACAGCTGGGCTTCGCCTTCGAGGGCTTCGGGGGCGACACCGTCGTGCTGCGCGCCGTGCCCGGCCTGCTCGAGGGCGATGAGCCGCGCCGGCTCCTCGAGGCGATGCTCGACGAACTGGCCACCGTGAAGGCCGGCGAGCCGGTCCAGGATCGCGCCCTGGCCCTCGTGGCCTGCCGCGCCGCCATCAAGGCCGATACGCCGCTGGAGCGGCCGGAGATGGACCGGTTGCTGGCGGAGCTGGCGGGCACGGCCACGCCCTATTTCTGTCCCCACGGCCGCCCGACCATGAGCCGCATCTCGCTGGCGGACATCCGGCGCGAGGTCCGCCGGGTCTGGTAGCATGAAGACGTACGGATGAAGCGTCCCCTCCTCGTCATCGCGGGGCCGACCGGAGTCGGCAAGACAGCCACCGCGGTCGCCCTGGCGGTGCGGCTGCCGCTCGAAGTGATCAGCGCGGATTCCCGACAGGTGTATCGCGGCATGGATCTGGCCACCGGCAAACCGACGCCGGAGGAGCGGCGCGCCGTGCCCCACCACCTGATCGACGTCGCCGATCCGGACGACCGCTACCACGCCGAGCGGTTCCGCGCCCAGGCCCAGCGCCTGGTGGGCGCCATCCACGAGCGTGGCCGGCTGCCGGCAATCGTCGGCGGTACGGGGTTGTACATCCGGGCGCTGCTGCGCGGGCTCGATCCGGCTCCGCCGGCCGACCCCGAGTTCCGCCGAGAGCTGACCGCGCTGGCGGCTCGGGAGGGCCGGCAGGCGCTGCACGCCCGCCTGAGGCGCGCGGCGCCCGTGTTGGCCCAGCGCCTGCATCCCAACGACGCGGTCCGGGTCATTCGCGCCCTCGAGCGTCTGCGGACGGCTGGGGCCGCGGCGACCGAGCAGGTGCGCTGGGCCCAGCCGGCGCCGTTCTGCGACGTTGCCTATATTGGGCTGACCATGGAGCGCTCGGCCCTGCGCGCACGTCTGGCCGCTCGCGCCGCGGCGATGGTCGCCGCCGGTCTGGGCGAGGAGGTGCACGGGCTCCTGGCGTGTGGCTATGATCCGACGTTGCCGGCCATGCAGGGGATCGGCTACCGTGAGTTCGCGCGCGTCGTGCAGGGCACGCTGCCCGCCGCCGAAGCGCTCCGGCTGATGCAGCGGGATACGATGCGCTACGCCAAGCGGCAGTGGACGTGGTTCGCTCGCGAGCCCGGCGTGCAGTGGCTGGACGTGGGGCTGGCCGGCGGACCCGCAGGCGCCGCCCTGATCATCGAGCGGCGACTACGCGAGCGAGGCCTGATCGGGTGAGGACCGACCGCCGCAACGGCGGACGGGGCGCCGACGGCCGGGAGCGCGCCGTGATCGCGGCCTTGCGGCTGCCGAATCAGCGACGCTGGGAGGTCGAGGAGTCGCTCGACGAGCTGGCGGCCCTGGCCCTGGCGGCGGGCGCCACCGTCGTCCACCGCGTCGTCCAGGAGCGGACGGCGCCCATGCCGGCCCTCTACTTCGGGCGAGGCAAGGTCGACGAGATCGCCCAGGCCGCGCGAGCCACGCGGGCGGAGCTGCTGATCTGCGACGACGCGCTCACGCCCGTGCAGGAGCGCAACCTCTCGCAGGCGCTCGGGCGCAAGGTGATCGACCGCACCGCCCTGATCCTCGACATCTTCGCCCAGCGGGCCCGCACGAGCGAGGGCAAGCTCCAGGTGGAGTTGGCCCAGCTCACCTACCTGCTCCCGAGGCTGGTCGGCCAGTGGACCCACCTCGAGCGCCTGGGCGGCGGCATCGGCACGCGGGGACCGGGCGAGACCCAGCTCGAGTCCGACCGCCGCGTCATCCGCCGCCGCGTGATGCAGATCCGTCGCGAGCTCGAGCACGTGCGGGTGCATCGGCGCGTGCAGCGCGAGGGCCGCCGCCGCGCCGGCCTGCCCGTGGTGGCCCTGGTCGGCTACACGAACGCCGGCAAGACCACGGTGATGAACCGGCTGACGGGGGCGCGCCTGGTGGCGGCCGACCGGCTCTTCGTGACTCTGGATCCCGCCGCGCGCCTGGTCAGCGGCAACGGCCAGCCGCCCTTCATCCTCACCGACACCGTGGGCTTCATCCGCAAGCTGCCGCCCGAGCTGGTCGCCGCCTTTCGCGCCACGCTCGAGGAGCTGACCGAGGCCGACGTCCTCGTGCACGTGGTGGACGCCAGCCATCCGTCCTTCGAGGAGCACCTGGCCGCGGTCGAAACCCTGCTCGACGAGCTGGAGGTGGGCGATCGGCCCGTCGTCCTCGTCCTCAACAAGGTGGACCGGATCGACAACCGGCACACCGTCGATCGGCTGCTGGACGCGCGAGGCGGCGTGGCCATCTCGGCGGTGACCGGGGAGGGGCTCGACTCGCTGCGCGCCGCCATCGCGGCCAGCCTGCCGCCCGCTGACACCATCCGGGTGCGCATCCCCCACGGCAATCCCGGCGCCCTGGCCCTGTGCTACAACCGTGGGCGCGTGGTGGAGCGGAGCGAGGACGGCGAGCACGTGACGCTGGAGGTCGCCCTGCCGCCCGCGCTGCAGGCGACGCTCGCGCCGTACAAGGTGGCCCGAGTACACTGAGCGGCAGTCATGGGCCTGGCCAACTGGTTGACCGTCCTCCGGATCGTCCTGATCCCCGTCTTCGTGACCCTGCTGGTGTATCGCCGCCCCGGCTGGGCGCTCATCGTCTTCACGGTGGCTGCCTTCACGGATCTGCTCGACGGCTGGGTGGCCCGGAGGCGACAGATGGCCAGCCGCCTGGGCGCGTTCCTCGATCCCCTTGCCGACAAGCTGCTGCTCACCGCCTCGTTCGTGACGCTGACCTATCTGCGGGCGCTGCCCTTCTGGATCGCAGCGGTCGTGATCAGCCGAGAGGTGATCCTCGTCGTGGGGGCCCTGGTGGTGCACATCGCCGGGATCCGGATCGATCCCCGCCCGACCCGCGCCGGCAAGGCCGCCACCTTTTTGCAGATCGTGACGGTCCTGCTCGGGCTCGTCTCCCGATACGCGGCGGTCGAGCCCGCCCTGGTGGCGGCCATGTGGCTGGCCGCCCTGTTCACCATCTACTCGGGCTGCCAGTACCTGGTCCAGGGCATGCGCTTCCTCAACACGGCCGACCGCGACGAGCATGAGGCCTCGCTGCACCGCTGACGCCGACGGCGCTGGCGTGCTGGTGGCGTCGGTGCGGCGGCGCTCCGCCGCCGCCGCGGCGGGACTGCAGCCGGGCGATCGCATCCTCGCCATCAACGGCCACCCGCTCCGGGACGCCATCGACTTCCAGTTCTACGGCTCCGAAGACGAGCTCCGGCTCACGGTGGAGCGCGCGGAGACCAGCCGGCCCCTCACCCTGGTCCGCCACGGCGACCTGGGCGTGGAGCTGGTGCCGCCGCGGCCCCGGGACATCGCCACCTGCGCCAACGCCTGCGTGTTCTGCTTCATCCACCAGAACCCCAGGGGGCTGCGCAAGAGCCTCTACGTCAAGGACGACGACTTCCGTCTGTCGTTCCTGCACGGCAACTACATCACCCTCAGCGACCTCGACGAGGCCGCCCTGGAGCGCATCGAGGGCCAGCGGCTGTCCCCGCTCTACATCTCCGTGCACGCCACCGAATCCGAGCTGCGTCACCGCCTGCTGGGCCGCCCCCGCCATTCCGCCGAGATCCTGCCGCGGCTCGCGCGGCTGGCCGCGGCCGGCATCCGGATGCACGCCCAGATCGTGCTGTGCCCGGGGCTCAACGACGGCACGCACCTGGAGCGGACGATCGCCGACCTGAGCGGCCTGCACCCCCAGGTCGCCACCGCGGCCATCGTGCCGGTCGGGCTCACCAGGCACCGCGAGCGTCTGCCCGTCCTGCGGCTGCTCACCCCCGAGGAGGCCCGGGGGCTCGTGGACACCGTGGCCGCCTGGCAAGCGGGCTTCCGGCCCGGGCTCGGCAGTCGCTTCGTATTCCTCGCCGATGAGATCTACCTGCTGGCCGACCGGCCGCTGCCGCCGGCTGCCGCCTACGAAGGATTCCCGATCGCCGAGGACGGCATCGGTCTGATCCGCCGCTTCGAGGACGATCTCGCCCGCACCAGCCGGCTCGTGGCTCACGCGCGGCGGCGGGCCGTCACCGTGGTCAGCGGAGCGCTCTACGGGCCGCGGCTCGCCGGCTTGCTCGCGTCGCACCCAGCCGCCCGGGACGCGCGCGTGGCCGTGGTCCCCAACGACCTGTTCGGCCGAACCATCGGCGTTGCCGGCCTGCTGGCCGGGCGGGACATCCAGCGCCATCTGGGAGAGCTGGCTGATCTCGGCGAGGAAGTGTTGATCCCGTCGGTGGCGGTGCGCGACGGCGATGGCGTCTTCCTCGACGATCTCGCGCCGGCCGACCTGGCGCGCACCCTGGGGGTCGCCGTGCGCGTCGTCGAGCCCACCGGGCGGGCGCTGCTGCGGGCGCTGCGCGGACCGTGAGCCAGACGGCCCGAGCGTCGGGCCCCGGCCTCGTGCGACCGCTCGTCGCGATCGTCGGTCGACCCAACGTCGGCAAGTCGTCGTTGTTCAACCGTCTGGTCGGGCGCCGGCAGGCCCTGGTCCGCGACGTGCCCGGTGTGACGCGCGACCGCCTCTACGGGCAGATGGAGCTCGGGCGCTGGCGCGCCACCGCGGTGGACACCGGGGGCTTCGACCCTTCTTCCCAGGAGCCCCTGGTCGAAGGCGTGGGCCGCCATATCCTGACCGCGGTCAGGGAAGCGGACGTCGTCCTGATGATCGTCGATGCCCGCGAGGGGTTGACGGCGCTGGACGAGGAGATCGCCAGGATCCTGCGCCGTTCCGGAAAGCCGGTGATGCTGGTGGCGAACAAGGTCGACACCGCCGCTCAGGAGCCCGCGCTGGGCGAGCTCTACCGGGTAGGTTTCGGCCCTCCCATTCCCGTATCGGCGGAGCACGGCCGGGGTGTCGCCGAGATGCTCGAAGCCGTCCGGGCACGGGCTCCTGGACCGGAGCCGGCCGAGCCCGCCCAAGGTCCCGCCGCTCGCGCGACGGAGGCCGGCGCGCCTCGGATGGGCGCGGCCCCGACGACCATCACGATCATCGGGCGGCCCAACGCGGGCAAGTCGTCGCTGGTCAATGCCATCGTCGGGGCCGAACGCGTCCTCGTGCATTCAGCCCCCGGCACGACACGAGACGCCGTGGACACCGAGCTGCTGTACCGCGGTCGTCCTTACGTTCTCATCGACACTGCCGGGATCAGGCGCAAGGGGCGGGTGAGCGAGCCGCTGGAGAAGCTGGCCGTGGTCATGGCGCTCAAAGGGCTGGAACGGGGCCAGGTGTCGGTCCTCGTCCTCGACGCCTCCGAAGGGCTTACCGCGCAGGACGCCCACATCGGGGGCTACGCCGACGCGGCCGGACGGGCGTCCGTGATCGCGGTGAACAAATGGGATCTGGTGCCGCCCGGCATGGTTCGCAAGGCCGAGGTCGTCGAGCAGATTCGCGAGCGGCTGCCCTTCCTCGATTACGCGCCCATCTGCTTCACGTCGGCGACGCGGACCGAAGGCATCGCCGACCTCTTCGACGCCATCGACGTCGTCGCCGAAGAGGCGCGGCGCCGGGTGTCGGCGGGCGAGGCCACCGAGGTGTTGCGCGAGGCGCTGGTGCGCCGCCCCGTCTCCATCGGCGGGGTGCCGCTGACGATCCAGTCCGTCGCCCAGGTGGCGACCGGGCCCCCGACGTTCGCCGTGAGGGTGAATCGACCCCGGGAGGTCCACTTCTCCTACACCCGTTACCTCGTCAACGCCCTGCGCCAGGCATTCGGATTCACCGGCTCGCCCATCCGGCTGGCGTTTCGGCAGGCGGCCGGCCCGCGGCGCCGCCGGCGGCGCCGCTGACGCTTCAGAGAAGGCAGAAAACCGCTGCGCCTATGCTAAGATGTCGCGCATGACGCCAACCGATGATCGCGACGACCTCGAGCAGCCTCGCTCAATTCTGTCCGCGATGTGGTTCCGCGTCGTGCTGGTGATGGTGGTTCTGGGAGTCATCGCCGTGCTCGCCGTGCCCCACGTGCTCGACATGGTGAACGCCCCGTCGGCGCGGCAATCGGCGTCGGTGCAGCTGGCTCCCAGCCTGACGCCGTCGACGCCAGCGCCTCCCTCGGCCTCGAGCCCGCCGGCGGCCGAGCCGGCCGCAGCGCCGCCGGCCGTAGCCTCCGCCGAGCCAACGCCTTCCCCACCCACCGAGAAGCCCAAAGCCACCGAAGAGGCCGCGGCTCCGAGTCCACCCGCAGTTGCCGTGGCCAAGGTGCCCGAAGCCAGGGGCGTGGGCAAGGCGAGCCGAGGCGCGTACTGGGTACAGGTCGGATCGTTCCGTGACGCCGCCACCGCGCAGCGTCTCGCCGCGCGCTTGCGGGCCGAGAATTACTCCGTGGCGGAGTCGGTCAAGCGCACGCGCTCGGGGTCACGCTCGGCGTCGGCCAGCGAGGGGGGAGACCGCTACAACGTGTTCGTGTCGGGAATGGCCCCGAACGAGCTCAGTGCCAAGCTAGGCGCCAAGGGGCTCACCGTCGACGTGGTCGCCGGCGGTGTCATGGTCAAGCCCAGCCTGTCGCTGCGGGAGGCGGTGGCGTTGTCCCGCGATCTGTCCACCGACGGCTTGCAAGTGCAGGTTCGCCGGGCGGGCCGCGGCGAGCCCACGGCGACGGCGCCAGCCGGCGGCGAAGCCTACCACCGGGTGCGCATCGGCAGCTTCCCTGATCGCGCGGCGGCCCTGGCCGTGGCCAAGGAGCTGGAGAGCAAGGGGTACAAGCCCTACGTCGCCAGAGGCAATCGGTGAGCGCGGGAGGAGGTGAGCCGTCGCTGTGACGAAGAATGATCTCGTCAATTCGGTCTCGGCCCATGGGTTGTCCAAGCGGCATGCGGCCTCGGTCGTGGAATCGCTCTTCGACATCATCTTCCGGTGCTTCGAAAAGGGCGAGGACGTAAAGATCGTCGGATTCGGCCACTTTCGGATCCGGCACAAGGCGTCGCGGCGGGGGCGCAATCCCCAGACCGGCGACAGCATCGAGATCACGGCCCGGAAGGTCCTGACCTTCAAGCCGTCTAAGGGGCTCAAGCAACGGATCAACGCTCAATCGGCGTGACGGTCGAGCCGGCGGAGAAGCTGTACTACCGGATCGGCGAGGTGGAGGGGATGACCGGCATCCCCGCCTACGTCCTCCGCTACTGGGAGCTGGAGTTCAAGCTCCTCCGCCCCAAGAAGAACCCCGCGGGGCAGCGCATCTACCGGCGGCGTGACGTCGACCTCATCATGCGCATCAAGACCCTGCTCTACGACGAACGCCTCACCCTGGAGGGCGCCAAGAAGCGGCTGCTCGCCGAGGCTCGGCGGGTCGAGCAACTGCAGCTCGGCCTGCGCGAGGCGGCCTACGCCGCAGTGCTCCGCCGCACCCGAGACCGCCTGACGGCGTTGCGGGCGCGGCTGACACCTTGAAGCGCCGGCGAGTTTCTGGGAACATCCAGGGTTGGCGGTCGGGGCGTGGCGCAGCCCGGTAGCGCACAGGACTGGGGGTCCTGGGGTCGCTGGTTCGAATCCAGTCGCCCCGACCACTTCTCCACCACTTGAATGGCGGTTCTTCTCGTCACCAACGACGACGGGGCCCATGCGGAGGGTCTCGCCGCGCTCGCGGCGGCGCTCGAAGACCTCGGCGAGGTCTATGTCGTCGCGCCCGAGCGCGAGCAGAGCGCGTGCGGCCACGCGCTGACGCTGCACCGTCCGCTCCGCGTCACTCGCCTGCGTGACCGTTGGTTCGCGGTCAACGGCACGCCCTCCGACTGCGTGAATCTGGGTGTCCTCGGCTTCCTGCCCGAGCGCCCGGTGCTCATCGCCTCCGGGATCAACCACGGCTCCAACCTCGGCGACGACGTGACCTACTCGGGCACGGTGTCGGCGGCCATGGAGGGGACCTTGCTCGGCGTGCCGTCGCTGGCCGTCTCGTTGCTCGATGGCGGCGACTTCGCACGGGCCGGCGACGTGGCCCGCCTGGTGGCGGCCCGCGTCCTGGTGGAAGGCTTGCCCGCCAAGACGCTGCTGAACGTCAATGTTCCGGCCCAGCCGACGCGTGAGGTGCGCGTCACGCGACTCGGCCATCGGGTGTACACGGAGAAGGTCGTGGAGCAGCGCGATCCGCGCGGCCGCACCCACTACTGGATCGGCGGCAGCGAGCCTCGCTGGGAGGCCCTGGAAGGCACCGACATGGCGGCCATCCACGACGGCGTCGTCGCCGTGACCCCCGTGCATCTGGACCTCACCAATCACCGCGCGCTCGCACACATGGCTGAGTGGTCGGGCGCGCTCAGCGCCCAGCTCAAGCGCGGTCGCGACCGGACCTAGGATCCCGGTGGAGCCGGCGACCTGGACGGGCGATCGCTACGAGCGAGAGCGCGCCCGGATGGTCGACGAGCAGCTGGCGCGCCGGGGCATCACCGATGCCCGCGTGCTGGACGCCATGGGGCGAATTCCCCGGCACCTCTTCGTCGAGGAGGCGCTGCGCGACCGCGCCTACGGCGATCATCCGCTGCCGATCGGCGAACAGCAGACGATCTCCCAGCCCTACATCGTCGCCCTCATGACGTCGCTGCTGGGCCTGCGCGGGCCGGAAAAGGTTCTGGAGATCGGCACCGGCTCGGGGTATCAGACGGCGATCCTGGCCCTGCTGGCGCGACGGGTCTGCTCCATCGAGCGGCTGGCCTCCCTGGCCAACCGGAGCCGCGCCCTCCTCGAATCGCTGGGCTTCACCAACGTCTGGATCCGGGTAGGGGATGGATCGCTCGGGTGGCCGGACGAGGCGCCCTTCGACCGGATCCTGGCTGCGGCGGCGTCGCCCGCCATTCCCGCGCCGCTCGTCGACCAGCTTGCCGACGGCGGCCGGATGGTCGTGCCGGTCGGCGAGGCCACGAACCAGACGCTGACCCTCGTGGAGAAGGTCGACGGCGCCGTGCGCACCAGCCAGCACGGGGATTGCGCGTTCGTGAAATTCGTGGGCCGATATGCCTGGGAGCCGTGAGCCTGTACAATAGGCCCCGTCACCACGGGGCGTAGCGCAGCCTGGTAGCGCGCACGGTTCGGGACCGTGAAGTCGGAGGTTCAAATCCTCTCGCCCCGACCAGGTTCGTGACCGTCAGCCGGCCGCTCGGCGTCAGCCGGCTGGCGGTCGCCATCGACAGTGCTCAGGTTATCCGTGAACGTAGAGATCGCTGCAGCCGAAATCGTCGTCGAAGGCTACGTGCAGGGCGTCGGGTTCCGCGCCTTCGTACAGCGCCGGGCTGCGTCGCTCGGCCTGTCCGGCTACGCCACGAACCTCGGCGACGGCCGCCGTGTGCGCGTCCATGCCGAGGGGCCCCGCGCGCTGATCGAGGCGCTGGTCCAGCACCTGGAGCAGGGGCCGCGGCTGGCCCGCGTGGAGCGTGTCAGCGTGCGCTGGCTGGAGCCCACTCGCCGCTTCGGCACCTTCGACGTTCACTACGCGGACTTCGAGCCATGACACCGCCCCGGGCTCGCCGCCGGGGTGCGCTGCAGCGGGCGGTCGTCGTCACCCTGCTGCTGGCCCACGCCATCCCGGCTGCCGGCGCCGCCGAGAAGGCGTCGCCCCGGCCAGCGGCGCGGTTCCATGAGGTGCAGCGAGGCGACAACCTCACCAGGATCGCTCTCCGTTACGGCGTCAGCGTACCGGCCCTCGTCGCCGCGAACCGCCTGCCCGACGACCGCGCCATCATCCGAGTCGGCCAGAGGCTGGCGCTCCCGTCCCGGCACGCCAGCCGGCCGCTGCCCACGCCGTCAGGCCGCCTGCGCCACCGGGCGCCGCCCAATCTGGTCCTCGCCGTGCCCGATTTCGGCGACCGACTCCCGCTGTTCGCCTGGCCGGCGCACGGCCATGTCACTTCCCCCTTCGGCCGGCGGGGAAGCGGCTGGCACCAGGGTGTCGACATCGGCGGCAAGCCGCGCCGCCCCGTCCTGGCTTCGGCCGGTGGTATCGTCGTGGCCAGCGCCTTCGAGCACCTCTACGGACGTGTGGTGAAGATCGAGCACGCCAACGGCTTCCTGACCGTCTATGCCCACAATGACCGGAATCTCGTGTCGGTGGGCGAACGCGTGCTGCCGGGCCAGACCATCGCCCTCATCGGGCGCACGGGACGAGCGACCGCGCATCACCTGCACTTCGAGATCCGCCAGCGCGGCCTCGCCTACAACCCCCTCTATTTCCTGCCGCTGCCGCCCCGTATCACCGTCGTGAACGGCGCCCACGGCCCGGACGAGGAGCCCCGATGAACGACGAGGAGGCGGTCGTTCCGGACGACCCCCTCGAGACCCTCATCGATGCCGTCGACGAGGACACGCGAGAGGAGACGCGGGAGACCAGCCGGGCCAACCTGGCCGTCTACCTGGCCGAGATCGCTCGGATCCCACTGCTCTCGCGCGAAGAGGAGCAGGAGCTGGCCCGGCGGCTGCGGGCTGGTGACCAGTCGGCCAAGCGCCGGCTCATCGAGGCTAATTTACGATTGGTCGTTCAGGTGGCGCGGCGCTACTTCAATCGCGGCTTGCCGCTGCCCGACCTCATCGAAGAGGGTAACCTCGGCCTGATCCGCGCGGTGGAGAAGTTCGACCCCGACCGCGGGGTGCGCTTCTCGACGTATGCGACCTGGTGGATCCGGCATGCCATCGCCCGCGCGCTGGCCAACCAGGCCCGGGTCATCCGCCTGCCCGTCCACGTGGAGGTGCTCTTGGGGCGCTACGCGAAAGAGCAACAGCGGCTCACCCAGACGCTGGGCCGGCCGCCGTCCACGGCCGAGCTGGCCCAGGCGCTGGGTACGACCGAGGAGCAGGTCGAGGAGCTCGAAGAGCTGCGCCAGCAGCCGCTCTCCCTCGATGCGCCAGTCGCGGAGCAAGGCAAGCTCGCCGAGCTGGTGGCCGACCCGACGGCCGATCCCAGCGTCGCGCTCACCCGGCTCTTCCGTGAACGCGCCGACCTGGTCTCCGTCCTGGACGACCTCGCCGAGAACGAGCGGACCGTCCTCCGCCACCGATTCGGCCTGGAAGGCCAGGAGCCCGAGACGCTGGAAGCGATCGGGAAGCGACGCGGCCTCACGAGGGAGCGGGTCCGTCAGATCGAGGCCTCGGCGCTCCGCAAGCTCCGGGCGCTGCTGCGCGCCCGGGGCGTCACTCCGGAGGATTACTACTGAACGGCCCGCGGAGCCCAGCCCGCCTCGCCATGGCCGGGATAGTCGTGGCTCTGACGCTCGGGGCGTGCGCGCCTGGTCCGCCGGAGAGCGCCATCCAGCCCCCGGCGCCGCGCCTGGACGTGATCTGGGTCCCCAGCGACATGGCCATCGTCGACCAGATGCTGGCGCTCGCCGCGATCGGCCCCGACGACGTCCTTTACGATCTGGGCTGCGGCGACGGCCGGATCGTGATCGAGGCCGCCCGACGATTCGGCATTCGCGCCGTCGGGGTCGATCTGGATCCGAAGCTCCTGGCCGAAGCCCGGCGCAACGCGCTCCGCGCCGGGGTCACGGACCGCGTGACGTTCCTGGAGCAAGACCTGTTCGCGACCGACCTCACAGACGCCACGGTCGTCACCCTCTACCTCTCGGCCGACGTCAACATGCGACTGCGGCCGAAGCTGCTTCGCGAGCTGCGCCCAGGGGCCCGCATCGTCTCGCACGACCACGATCTGGGCGACTGGCAGCACGACAAGAGCGCCGAGGTCTCGCTTCCGGAACGTAACCACCGCGTCTTCCTGTGGCGGGTGCCCCCGCCCGGGCGCTGACCGACCCCGCCGGCTGTAAAATAGCCTGACGCGGTAAGAGTGGAGAAAGCTTTTCACACCTTGTCGGATACCGACTGCCTCCGTAGAGTTACGGAGTTCCAGAACGTACATTTGTTGAGTCCGAAGTCGGAGGTAGGCTTGACGTGGCGACGCCGGGTCAGCGGCCCAACGAGCGGACGGACGAAGAATGGACCTATCTCACCTCCGACCTCAGCGACACGGCCTGTGCGATCTGTGGCGACGAGCTTCGCGCGGGTCAAGCGATCGGTCGTGTCCGCGATCAGGTCGCCCACGCCCGCTGCTTCGACCGACCCACGCAGGCCTGACCTCGCTCGCCGCCAGCCCTCAGCTGACTGAGGCGTCGTCGCCGCTGGCCGTCGTGAAGCACCCACCACGATCGCGGACCCGCTCGAACCCGACGCCGGGCCGGATCGGGATGCGCCTGAGACGCCAGCGGAAAGCCCGGCGCCTGAGCCAGGAGGCGCTGGCAAAGAAGGCTCGAATCTCCCGCGAGTATCTCAGCAAACTGGAAGCCGGCAAGTACAACGCCACCGTGGCCACGCTCCAGCGCCTGGCCCGAGCTCTCGGTATGCCACTCGCCGAGCTGCTGAGGTGAGCCACGCGCGCTCATGGAGGCGCGAGATGGCAGCGCCGGCCGAGTGGTAGAATGAGGCGTTCGCGTCTCGTCAGTCCGCGTGCCCCCGTAGCTCAGGTGGATAGAGCAGCAGTTTCCTAAACTGCGTGCCGGGTGTTCGAGTCACCCCGGGGGCACCAATCTCGATGGCACTACCGGAACGCACCGCGTCGGGATCTCAGGCGGCCCGGCGGGTGCGCGGACGGGATCCGGCCTTGGCCGGGCGCTTCGGCTTCAGCGACCCGAGCGCGGGCGCGAGCTCTCGCTTGTAGAAGGCGAAGAACCCCTCCTGCTCGGGACCCACCTGGTGGATCACGACGTGGTCGAACCCGGCGTCGACGTACTTCCGGATCGCCGTCACGTAGGGCTCGGGGTCAGGACCGCACACGACCACCTCGGCTACCGCGTCTTCGGTAACGTGCTTGGCCGCCTGTTCGAAATGCTGGGGCAGGGGCAGCTCCCACGACAGCGAGCTCTCCATGGCGGCGGTGGGCCAGATTCGGTGCGCCGTCTTGCGAGCCGATTGCGCGTCGCGCGCCCAGCAGACGGTCACGCTTCCGTAACGTGGCTTGTCTCGCCCACCGGCCGCGTCGAAAGCGCTGACGAGCTCGGCGTCCGCGTCGGTGGCGATCAGACCGTCGGCGAGTCCGCCGGCCAGCTCGGCGCTCTTCGGGCCGCCCACGGCGACCAGGAGGGGCGGCGGCCGCTCGGGCAGGGTGTAGAGTCGGGCGTTCTCCACCGTGTAGAAGCGGCCGTGGTGGCTCTGGAAGCCACCCTGCCAGAGCAGGCGGATCACCGCGATGGCTTCTTCCAGGCGAGCCTGTCGGATATCGGTTTCGGGCCAGCCCTGGCCCACGATGTGTTCATTGAGGTTCTCCCCGGTGCCCAGCCCAAGGAAGAAACGTCCCGGCATCATGGCCGCCGACGTGGCCGCCGCATGGGCCACCACGGCGGGATGCATACGGGTCGTGGGGCAGGTGACCCAGGTCCCCACGCCCAGTCGGTCGGTGGCCTGGGCGATGCTCCCGATCACGCTCCACACGAACGGGCTTTGCCCCTGAGCATCGATCCACGGGTGGAAATGGTCCGATATCGCGGCAAACGCGAAGCCGTGCGCCTCGGCCAGCCGGGCATAGCGGACGAGGTCGCTCGGCCGATGCTCCTCGGACGACAGCTGGTAGCCGATCTGAAGGGGCATGCCGGCCCTAGGCGGCCCGGCGGCTTCCGCCCTGGCCTCGCTCGGCCTGCGCGGCCATCTGCTCGCCGAGCGACTCGAGCTCTTCCTTACCGAGTTTTTTCGCCAGCTTGAACATTTCTTTCTCTTCCTCTTCCACGTGGTGCTCGACCAGCTCCTTCAGGACCGTCATCTTGGCGTGGAAGCGCTCGTCCTCGGGATCCACTCTGGGAAGCTCGGCCAGGACCAGCTTGACGACGTGGTGCTCCTCGTAGGCCTCGAAGATCATCTCTTCGGCCTTCTTGGTCTCCAGGCCCTGGATGGCCGGGTAGAAGATTTCCTCCTCGATCCTGGTGTGAAGCTCGAGCTGTTGCTTGATCTGGCCCAAGAGCTCTTTGGCCTCGCCGGGATCGTCGCTCCTCTCGACCTTTTTGAACAATCCCTCGACCTCGCGGTGCTGCTTCGTCAGGAGCTTGATCGGATCCATTGCTTCCTCCTCGTGTTGTGGGGGGACGCTCTGCGCACGCTCCGGCGAAGAACCAAGCACGCGGCATGCCAACAAGTCGAATCCGGTTGCGCCGTGGCCAGGCCGGTCGTACGTTGTCGCCGGGAGGATCTATGAAGAGCCCGCGCTTCGGCCTGAACCGATTCGACGCCCGTTCCATCGACGGCTTCGCTGCCGATGTGCGACGGGCGGAAACGCTCGGCTGGGATGCGGCATTTCAGCCGGACTCGCAGCTCCGGCGTCGCGACACCTACGTGCTGTTGGCCGGCGCAGCCCGGGCCACCGAGCGGATCACGCTGGGGCCGCTGCTGGCGAATCCCGTGAACCGCCATCCCACGGTGACCGCCTCCTCCATCGCCACCATCGACGAGCTCGCCCCCGGGCGGGTCCTGCTCGGCTGGGGGGTCGGGGACACTGCGGTCCGCCTGGCCGGGCTGCGCCCGGCCCGCGTCAAGGAGCTGGAAGCGAGCACCCGGCTGATGCGTGCGCTGCTGGACGGCGAAGCGGTCGACGTCGGGGCAGCACAGCCGGCGCGCCTACCCCACCACCGGCCAGTGCCGATCTGGATCGCTGCGGGCGGGCCCCGGACGCTTCGCATGGCGGGCGGCGTCGCCGACGGAGTCTTCATCCGCGTGGGCACCCACCCGGCCAATCTCGCCGCGGCCATCGCGGCGATTCGGGCCGGCGCCACGGAAGCTGGACGTGAGCCCTCGGCCGTCCGCCTGGGCGTGGTCCTGCACACCGTGCTCGTCGATGAACCCCAACGGGCGCTGACCATGGCCAAGTCGATCGCGGCCGGCTACTACGAGTACTCGCCGGCGCTCTTCGAGCCTCCGAAGCTGGCCTGGACGGGCCCGGACCCGGAGACCTTGAAGCGCCAGCACCGCGTCTGGCCCGACTTCCACCACGCACCCGACCTGGAGGTCAGCGGCCGCGTCGTGGACTTCCTCCCGGTGAGCGCCGCCGAGGCCTTTAGCCTGCGCGGGGGGCCGGCGGCGGTAGCCGACCAGCTGGTCGCCCTGCTGCGCTCGGCGCCGGCCGAGCTGGACTACGTCGTCCTGCATCCGATCCCTAACCCGACGATGCCGGACGATCCGGAGCGCGGCTACACGGCGCGCGTGGCCCGCGAGGTGCTGCCGCGGGTACGGCGGGCGCTGGGCTGACGGGCGAGTCTAGCCCGGGGCCTCGGTCGGCACCGAGAGCCGGTAGTGCAGGCGCGCGCGCTCGAGGACCGAGTCGGCCACGTTCGACGAGACCTGGCGTAGCGCCATGAGCGCACCTTGCGCCGGCGGCATCCGCGCCGACGCCGGGTAGTCGGCCACCAGGAGTCGGCGCAAGGTGGCGCCGTCACCCGAAGCGCCGAACACGTCGGCATAGGCACGCTCCACCGCCCGGTCGAAGCGCGCGTAATCCTCGACCGGGATCAGATGCGAGTGGCAATGGCAGAGGCGCTGCAGGATGGCCCGATGGGCGTTGCGATCGAAGTTGTCGATGCGATACGTGCACAGCAGCGAGATGCCCTGGTCGACGATCACTTCGCTCCAGAGTCATCCGTCTCCTCCCGACGCCCAGCCTAGCATCGCAGCGCCAGGACGACTACCCGATGCGCGGAGATGGGAAAACACTTTCACACCCGACACGGCGGGCGGAGGCGCCGCCAGTCGGGTATGCTACCGCCATGAGTGACATGAAGATCGAGACGGTGCGGTCGTCGAGCAGCGGAGTCATCGGGCGAGCCACCAGCGTGGCGCGGGGCCACGAGCTCGTGCTCGATTCGTCGTCACGACCCCGGCCCGACGCGCTGACGAACAGTGAGGCGTTCCTGGCCGGCATCTCGTCGTGCGGCGTCACCTTGATCGAGATGCACGCTCAGGAAGTGGGCATCCCGGTGACGCACCTGGAGGTCGCCATCGAAGGGGCCCGCAGCGCGGCCGACCCCGCCCGGTTCGCCCGAGTCAGCATGACGTTCACGATCACCGGGGTGAGCCAGCCCCAGGCCGAGGCGCTGGTGGAGACGTACCGCAGCCGGTGACCCCTCTACCGCACGGTCGCGGCCGCGACCGCGGTGGACGTCAAGGCGGTCGCCGTCGCGTGACTGACGCTTTAGACGGTTCCGACGACCCCGCCGCGCCGCGGGGCGAATAAAGCAAACGCCTCATTGCACGGGTCCCCCCCGGACTGTTAGGACTCGTGACTCGGGTACTCAGCCAAGACGGGGAGGGGACCCTTATGAGGCTATTGCTGATTCCTGTGCTTGTGGTGTTGCTCGCGGCGTGCAGCTCTCCGATGCGCTGGTGGCGCGTCGGCAATTGTGTTGTCCTCTACGATGATCGTGAGGTCAGCCGGCAATTCGTCGTCGCCGGCGAGCAGTGCGACGTGAAGCGGGTCGAGATGCCCGTCAGCTACGGCTCGGCACGCTGAGCCGGGCTGCCATCGCCCGCGCGATGCGGCGGTCGATGGACGGATGCGAATGTAGCAGCAGCTCCTTCACCGGGTGCGGGCGGCGCTCGGCCAGGTTGAGCGCCGCCAGCCGCTCCATAGCGGCGACGAACGCCCGCGCGTCGCCCGTCACGGCCAGGGCGAAGTCGTCGGCCTGACGCTCGATCCACCGTGAAAACCCGTTGGCCAGGGGCGTGGTCAGCAGACCGAGCGCGAGCACGACCAGCGCGAGCCACGGGACGCCGGCGGGATCGGCCTGACCCGCCAGTCCCCAGGCCGTCCCGCCCACCTCCAGGAGGCGGTCCACCGCCCAGAGCGCCACAATCGCGAGGACGGCCTGCACCCCGAGCGCTCGCCAGGTGTCGCGGTGGACGTGGTGCGCCAGCTCGTGGGCGAGCACGGATGTCACCTCGTCTGGCGGAAACTCGTTCACCAGCGTGTCGAAGAGGATGATGCGGCGCGTCCGGCCGAGGCCGGCCACCGCGGCATTGGCCGTGCGGCTCTTGCGAGACTGATCGGCGACCCAGACGCCAATTGCCCGGACTCCCGCGCTCTCGGCCAGCGCCAGGAGCCGCTCCCGCAGCTGCGCGTCGGCGAGAGGGGTCAGGCGGTAGAAGAGCGGAAGCAGCCAGACGGGGAAGATCACGGCAAGCGCGATCTGGACCACGACGAAAAAGCCCGCCGCGAGCAGCCACCAGAGCGGAGTGGCCTCTATCAGGCCATAGATGACTTCGACCGCCCCCAGCGCCAGCGCTCCGCCCAGCACGGCGGCCTTGAGGCGGTCGGCCAGCCAGCCCCGGAGCGTCTGATGCAGGAGCCCGTACCGTCGTGGCAGCCAGTACCCGCGCACCCAGGTCAGGGCGAAGGTCAGCAGGCCCTGGCCGACGCCGAGAGTGACCGCGACCACGCCGACCAGCCACCAGCGGGCTCCCGAGATTGGACCGGCGAGGTCCACGAGCGCCGGTCCCGCGCCGGACAGCAGCCACCCCACCAGGTAGAGCACGCTCAAGACGAGCCCGACCATGCCCAATACGAGCTGGATCCTGTGGTAGCGGGTCGCCTCTTCGCCCACCGGTGATCTGCCGGCTAGGCCGCGCGCGAGTCCGACCGGCACGGCCATGGCGCCCAGACCCATACGTCGAGCCGCGCCGCGAAGTGCGCCAGCAGGGGCGTGTCGGGCAGATGCAGGCCGAGCGGGCGGGCCATCGTGTTCTCGCGGATCGCCACCACCGCCGGCTGCAGGGGCCAGGGCTGATGGTGCACTTCGGCGCGATACAGGGCGCCGTGGGCGTCGAAGGCGTAGAGACAGTAGCGCTCGGTCAGCCACCACTCCAGGCTGTCGGCCGGCGCCCGGGTCACACCGCCGCTGGGCCCATACTCCACCACGATCTCGGCCGGTGGCGACACCGGCGGCGGGCGCCGGCTCTCGAAGCGAACGCGCCCGCGCTCGCGAACGGCCGAGGACTGCGCCCGAAAATAGGGCAGGAGGTACAGGAGGCGCGCGGTCGCGACCGCGAGGGCGCTGTCCGCGTCCAGGCTGAAGAACACCACGCCGGGGCGGCCCTCCACCGTCGCGTACGTCCGCACGTTGATCTCGGGAAACGTCGACACCCCGGGTATCGCCGGGAGCCCGCGCGGCCGCAGGCCGGTCAACCGGAACGGCGTGATGCCCAGCCACGCCGACCCGTGGAACGTGTCGACGGCGACAGTGGCGGGGAGCAGGGCCTGCAGCGTTGCCCGCGGTACCGGCCAGTGCAGGAATACCAGGTCCTCCCAGGTTTGCGCCATGATCCACGGCTGATCGGGAATCGGCCAGGGCCGGTGGTCGGCCGGCGGCAACCGGTCGGGCTCGAGCGCACGGCCGGCGGTCAGCGCGAAGAGCTCAGCGGCCCCGTTGATGGCGGTCCGGACCAGGCGAGAGACGGCTGGCATGGAAGGATTGTCCTCATGCTATCAGCGCCCTCGGCTCGACGCACCCCGGCGCCCGCCGCACGCCTGGCCAGGGCGACGTCGTGGACCGTATGCGGAGCCTGGCTGACGACGATGCCCAGAAACAGCAGGGCGGCGAGCGACGCGAGCGATCGACCGAGGACGGCGAAACGGCCAGCGGCGTGCACGGCGGCGCCAGAATACCGGCGCCCCGATGGGCCATCAACTCAACTGACGGCCAACACGGTCCTCAACAGATCGCGGACACCACGGGCGTTGCGCTCCTCGATTCTGAGTGCGGCGACGGCCGCCACCAGGCGGGCCACGGCAGAGAGCAGAAAAAGAACGTGGAGGTTGGTCCACGTCCATCCGAGCATGGCGAAGCGCGCCGGGAGCTGGGAGGCCAGCACGCCGGAGACGACCGAGGCGGCCGCGAATCCCAGGCCGCCCGCTGCCGCGAACACGGCCACGTAGAAGGCCCGCTCGCGCCGGGGCGAGAGGTGAATGGTGAGATCCATGGCCGCGATCCCGTGACCGCCCCACAGAATGCCGGCGAGCACCGCTTCCAGCGCCAGCGGCCACAGGAAGCTCGGCGTGGCGAACAACCAGATGGCCGGCACCGCGGCGATGCCGAAGGAGCACAGGATGAGCACGGGCCGGGCCCCGAGCCGATCCACCGCCCGGCCCCAGGCCGGGGCGGCGGCGATGCGCGTCACCGCCACCGCCACGCCGTGGAGCGCGGCGAGCACGAAGCCCGTCTGGAGATTGACCAGCATGTGGAAGGAGAAGAAGCTGGCCGACAGGCCGACCGCGGCGTTCCAGCCGAGCAGATAGCGGAGGAACCGTCCGGCACCGTTGTCGCGCGCGACACGGCCCAGCACACGCCAGTCCGGACACTCGGCCGCGGCTGAGCTGCCGGGATCGTGCTGCCGGAACAGCAGCCAGACGCTGCAGCCGCCGGCCAACCCGGCCACCGCCGCCAGCCCGGCGAGAGTCTCGCCTCGCCAGCCGTTGGTTCCCAGGTAATCGAGGGCCACCCCGGCCGCGAGCGTGGCCGCCGTGCCGGCCAGCGTGATGTAAACCGTCCGCCGGCTGAAGAACCGCCCCCGAAGCGAATCGGGAACGAGATCGCCCATCCAGGCGATCCAGGCGTTGTTGCCGACGACGGCGAAGACGGCGCCCATGGCCACCACGCCGACGAAGAGCGGCAGCGCGTAGGACGGGGGGAGATCCACAAACGGCAGGAGGGCGACGGGCAGCCACACGAAGCGGGAGGCGCCGATCGCCGCGATGGCGACCCGTCGCGCGCCGTACGTCTGGGTCAGCCAGGCCCCGGGGATCTGCAAGATCTGGGCGGCCATGGGCAGCGCGCCCAGCATGCCGATGATGAACGGTGAGGCGCCGAGGTAGATCGCCCAGGCCGTGAGCACGGCGCCGCCGGCGCAGGCGGTGAACAGCTCGGACGCCGCGCCTTCCGCGTACGAGGCGCGGACCGAGGCGCGCAGGGTGGACTCGGCGACGGACCGGCGGTGCCCGGAACGGGGCAGGGGGGCCGCGGCCAGGGCCGGGGCGCTGGCGGGCACGGAGGCGCCTGGTCGGGGGACCGGCGGAGCGGTGGCGACACGGCCGAGGCCCTCGAGGTTCCGATCCGAAGTCTGAAGCAGGGGTCCAGCGTAGCGTGAGGGCAGAGGGCGCCCGAAGCTTTTTCCCGACCGCCCGGGCGAGCGCGTGCGCGGGAGCGTGTTCGGGGTGGCCGGCCCGTCCGACCCCTGACGCCGCTCCGCTTCGGGGCGTCAGCAAAGGGAGAGGAAGCGGCAGAAACTCCCCCAACCGGACCGGCCACGCTTGATTCCTGAGATAATTATGCCTGAAGGAAATGGCTCGCACCCGCGCCGACAAGGACTACTACCGCATCCTCGGGGTCGATCCGCAGGCGCCTGAGGACGAGGTCCGCCGCGCCTATCGCCGGCTCGCCCTGCAGTGGCATCCCGATCGCAACCCGAATCGCCCCCAGGCCGGCGAGCGGTTCAAGGAAATCAGCGAGGCCTACGCCGTCTTGATCGATGCCGGCAAGCGGCGCGAGTACGACCGCCTCCGCCAGATGGGCGCGTCCGGGCACTTCGGGCCGAGTCGGGAGGATCTCTTCCGCGATCTGTTCGCCGATCCGCGGGCCAGCGCCATCTTCGAGGAGCTGGCTCAGGAGTTCGAGCGTCTGGGCTTGCGGGTCGATCGCCAGGCCTTCCGCCACACGCTGTTTCAAGGTCGGGGGGTCATCGCCGGCGGCGTGTTCGTCATCACGCCGTTCACCCCGGCGCTGGCGCTTCTGCGCCTGATGCGCGGCGCCCTTCGTCGCCCCGCCGCGCCGACGGTCCGCGAAGGCCTGCTGGCGCGAGCGGTGCGCGTCGGCCGGCAACTGCTCGGCTGGCCGTCCACGCCGCTACCCGCCGGCGCCGACGTGACGTATCCGCTCCGGCTGAGCCGATCCGAAGCCGTGCGCGGCGGAGCCAAGCGCCTCACCCTGAGTCGCGAGCACGGGCACGACGAGGTGGTGGTGAAGATTCCCGCCGGCGTGCGGTCGGGCACGCGGCTGAGGCTGCGGGGCAAGGGTCGCCCCGTCGCCGAGGGCCGATCCGGCGATGCCTACCTTGTCGTCGAAGTCACCGATTGACGGGATGGCCGGCCTTGAGCCAGGCGGTCATCCCTCCGGTGACGTTGTGCCAGTCCGAGATGCCGTGGCGCTTGAGGGCGCTGATCACAGAGCTCGACCTGAGGCCGCCGGCACACACAACGGCCTTGGGACGGTCGCGGGGAACCTCGTCCAGGCGGCCAACGGCTTCCAGCATGGGCAGGTGCAGGGCCCCCTCGATGTGCCCCTCGCGCCACTCGAAGGGCTCCCGGACGTCGATGACCACCACGTCCCGGTGCTCTTCCAGCCACTCGGCCAGCGTGTAGACGGTGATCTGGGGCACGCTCTCCAGCGGCAGCCCCTCGCTCTTCCACTCCACCATGCCGCGCGGCAGGAAGCCGACCACGGCGTCGACGCCGACCCGCGTGAGGCCGCCGAGGGCGCGCTCCAGGTCCGAGGGCCCCTGAGCGAGCAGGATCAACGGCGCTCCTGCCGGGGCGAACCAGCTGGCGCGATCAGCGAACTGCGGGCTCTCGATCCACACGTTGAGCGCGCCCGGCACGTGCCCCTCGCCATACGTCCCCGGATCGCGTAGATCGAGCACACACGCGCCCTGCTGCACCGCCTCCCAGGCTTCCCGCGCGGTGAAGGGACGGGGCTTGACGCTGATCAGCGGCAGCATGCCCTGATTCTTGCCCACGATGGTCGTGAACGACGGGGGCTTGGGCGGCAGCCCCTGCATGACCAGATCGACGAACTCCTGCCTGCTCCGGGCCCCCAGGGCGGCGTTGAAGCGGCGCTCGAAGCCGATGGTGGACGCCGACTTGGAGGACATGGCCCGCCCGCAGAGCGAGCCGGCGCCGTGAGCCGGGTAGATCTCCACGCTGTCGGACAGCGGCAGGAGCGCGCGCTGCAGGCTCTCCCACAGATCGCCGGCGGCCGATGCCCCACCGAGGTCCGGACGACCGACGTCGCCGATGAACAACGTGTCCCCCGTGAGCACGAACCAGGGCTCGCCGCTCCGCTCCCGGTCGGTCACGAGCAGACAGACGCTGTCCGGCGTATGTCCCGGCGTGTGCAGGACGGTGAGCTGCACCTGGCCGATGGCGATCTGATCACCGTCTTTCAGGGTCTCGTGGTCGAAGACGGCGCGGCTGGCCTGATGGAGCAGGATGGGGGCATGGGTGAGGGCGGCCAGGTCGCGGTTGCCGGAGATGTGGTCGGCGTGGGTGTGGGTCTCGATGATCCTGGTGATGCGCACGCCCTTGCGGCGGGCCAGCCGAAGGTAGTCCTCCACGCGGTCACGCCCGGGGTCCACCACGACGGCTTCGCCGGCCCGTCCACAGCCGATCAGGTACGACAGGCAGCCCGACTCCTCGTTCGGCAACTGCTGGAAGATCATGACCCCGCCCTCCGCGTTTATTATAGGGGCACTTCAGTCAAGGGGGTGACGCGTGACGGTGGCGCGGATGAAGGTGGCCGACGTGGCCGACGTTCCGGCCGGCCAGGGCCGCGTCGTGGAGGCCGGCAACCGCACCGTGGCCCTGTTCAACGTCGACGGACGTTTTTACGCCATCGACAACGCCTGCTTGCATCGCGGCGGCCCCCTGGGCGAAGGCAATCTCGACGGGCGCGTGGTGCTGTGCCCCTGGCATGCCTGGGGCTGGGACGTCACCACCGGGCGCAACGTCAACAACCCGGCCGTCCAGGCCGCGTGCTTCCCCGTCACCGTCGCCGGCGGTGAGGTCTTCGTCGAGGTGCCGGCCGCGTGAGGTGACGAACTCAGTGGCGGCACGGTCCAGGCCGCTGCTAGCATGGGGTCCCGTGGAAGCAGTCCTGTCGTCCCCGCCGGTCGTCCTCGTCGCCGTCGTTCTCGCCCTCGGCCTCGGCGCCTACGGCGTGCAGAAATACCAGCGGTGCCCGCACTGTGGCCGCCTGGTGCGCCGGGCCTTCCGTGGCTGGCTGCGCTGCACCGGCTGCGGGCGGCAATGGCGGCGCGGGTTGCGCGTGCGATGACGCCGCGCGTGCCTCGATGGCTGCTCGCCGGGGGCGTCGGCGTGCTGCTGCTGGCCGTTCTGGGGCTTGGCGCCTGGCTCTGGGCCGAGGCCCGCGAACGGCGCGCCGTCGGCGCCTACCTCGAGCCGTTGGCCCGGCTGGCCATGACGCGCGGCGGGGAGCTCAGCGCCGAGGCGCGCGTCGCCATCTCCCGCGAGCTCGAGAGCGCGCTGGGCCAGTATCCCTCGGCCTCGCTGGCCCCCGAAGCCGCCTACGAGCTGGGCAACCTCCGCTACGCCGAGCGCGACTGGGCCGGGGCGCGGGGCGCCTGGGAGATTGTCAGCGCCCAGGCTCAATCGCCGACCCTGAAGACGCTGGCCCGGGCCGGCATCGGCTACGCCTGGGAAGCCGAAGGCAACCTGGCCAAGGCCCGTGAGGCCTACAGCCAGGCCCTGGCCGGGCTCCGGCCCGGGGAGTTCCATTTCGAGGAACTTCTCATGGCGCTGGCCCGAGTGCAGGAACAGAGCGGGGATAAGACTGCGGCGGTCGAGACGTACCGGCGGCTGCTGCGCGAGCGGCCGGGCAGCCTGCGCGCCGACGAGGCCCGCAGCCGGCTGGCCAGCCTGGGGGCGTCGCCTTAGGGACAGGTTAGCCTATTCGCCGATAAGGCGGATTATGTCAACTTGAGCCGGGTCCCGCCGGCGGCCGAAACGCACCGAGGGCTACTTGCTGCGCAGCTTGTTGATCAGGCCCAGGACCCGCTGGACCTCTGTTCCATCGCGTACCATCAGCCGGTCCCCCGCCTGTCCCCAGCGCAGCAGGCCGTCCCGGTCCACGACGAAGGTCGAGCGGTAGGCCACGTTGCGGTCTTCGTCGTGGACGCCGTAGGCCCGGATGACGGTCCGGTGCACGTCGCTCAGCAGCGGGAACGGAAAGTTGTGGGCCTTGGTGAACGCGGCGTGACAGAACGGGCTGTCGCCGCTCACCCCCAGGATGACCACGCCTTGCTCCTGCAGCCGTTTGGCGACCTGAGCCAGGTCGCTGAGCTCGGGGGTTCAGATCGAGCCGAAGTCGTAGCAGTAGAAGGCGAGCACGACGTCGGCCTGGCCTTTGAAGCTCGACAGGCGGACCTCGCCCCCCTGGGTCGAGGGCAGCGTGAAGTCGGGCGCGGGCGCACCGTAGCGCGGGCTGGTCATGGGTCTACCCCGGGATGTGGGCTTCGTCGGGCAGTTCACTCCACCTGGGCGTCCAGGCGGGCACCACCAGGCCGACCTCGTCGCAGAGGGCCTTGACCTCGGTGGCGAACGCCTGACGGACCTCGTCGTTGTCGCGGGCCTTGAGCCGGAACTCGCGATAGCGCTGGTTCTTGGCCGAACCGGGCCGCCCGAAGATGTTCATCGTGCGGATGTACCACTTGGCGAAGGTCGTCTGGGCCTCGGCGCGAGTGGCCGGATCCTCGGTCAGCTTCTTCACCCAGTACTCGCCGTGACGGATGTGGAACTTCTCCTCCTTGAAGATGCCCTCGATGGCGCGGACCCAGGGGCCATACGAGCACCGGCGGACGTCCTCGAGCTGGTGTCCGGCGCCCCGGTCCATGCAGAAATTGAAGAAGACGAAATCGGCCCACGTCTCGATCGGATAGTAGAAGATGTTGACCCGCTTGTCGCTGGTGATGCGCGCGGTGCCGATGTCGGCGTCGGCCGCGACGCGCATGGTGAACGTCTCGTCGTGAGCGCGCACGTGGCGGTCGACGTCGACGCCGAGGTCGGCCAGGAGGCCGTACATGACGGTGGCGTGGCGGATCTCGTCCTTCACGATCTGGGCCACGACGTGCTTTTCCTCCACGGTGGGCGCCCGGGTGATCCACGGCACGTAGCCGTAGGCGCCGGCCAGCTCGGAGTCGGCCTGCATCGTCATCAGGTGCACGAGGTGCTCCCGGTACTCCGGCGTCATCTCGTCGGCGGACTCCAGCCGGATGTCGCTGCGGATCTTGGCCATCATCGCCGTCTCGAGCTCGCTCATCGCTGCCCGCCCTCCATTCGTTCCACCACCCGCACGGCCTTGCCTTCCGAACGGGGGATCGTGCGCGGCGACACCAGCGTCACCTCCACCCCCAGGCCCAGGGCCGCCCGCAAGCGCCCCGTCACCCGCTCACGGAGGAGGACGGCGGCCGGGTGGCTGACCGCCGTCTCGCCGCAGCGTTGCCAGAAGACCGGCGCCGGCTCCACCTGGACCTCCACCCGGGCCAGCGTCTGCCGGCGGTCCACCACGAGCTGGTAGTGCGGCACCAGGTCCTCGACGTCCAGCAGCGCTGCCTCCACCTCCGAGGGATAGACGTTCACGCCCTTGATCACCAGCATATCGTCGGCGCGGCCCAGAATCCGGGCCATCCGCGCCGACGTCCGCCCGCACCGGCAGGGCTCGGGGGTCAGCGCCGTGATGTCCCCTGTGCGGTAACGGATCAGCGGGATGCCCCGCTTGGTGAGGGTCGTGAGCACCAGCTCGCCCTGGCGTCCCGGCTCGAGCCGCTCCCCGCTCGCCGGATCCACGATCTCGGGCAGGAAGTGGTCGTCGGCCAGGTGCAGCCCCTCACGAGCCTGGCACTCGCCGGAGACTCCCGGCCCCACGATCTCGCTGAGCCCGTAGATGTCGTACGCGGGACAGCCCAGCGCCGCCTCCAGCGCCCGCCGCACCCCTTCGCTCCACGGCTCGGCGCCGAACATGCCGTAGCGCAAGCCGAGCGTGACGGGCTCGACCCCTTGCTCCATCAGGGTCTCGGCGATGTGCAGCACGAACGACGGGGTGCCGCAGATCCCGGCCGGGCCCAGGTCGCGCAGCAACAGGCCGTGGCGAGCGGTTTGGCCCGACGAGGCGGGGATGACCGTCATCCCGATCCGCTCGGCGCCCTGATGGAAGCCCAGCCCGCCGGTGAACAGGCCGTAGCCGAAGGCCACGTGCAGCAGGTCGCCGGGCCGGGCCCCGGCCG
>DASTFB010000072.1 GCA_035709005.1 Candidatus Methylomirabilota bacterium
CGAGCGTCTCGAAGATCTCGTGCGTCACTCGCAGCGTGTGCAGGCCGAGCGCCTGCCCGGGGTCCAGCCCCGGCGGCTCCGCCTCCATCCCGATCACGACGACGTCGCGCGGCACCTGGGCCCCGGCGGGTGCGGGCGGCAAAGCCAGCGCGAGAAGCAGCAAGACGACGAGATGGAGCATTGGACGCATGGGGGCCTCCCGTGGCTCGAGTCGCGTGACGCGTCCCCTTATATACCCGGCCTCCGGGGCGGCGCAACACGCCGGGCGACGTGGAAGATCGGCCGTCGTTTGCTCGGTCAGCGGCAGCGCGGTGCTCAGCTATCGGCCGCCGCGGCCGCTTCCCTGACGAGCGCCTCGGCCTGCGCGCGCGTCAGCCCGACCTTCTCGCCAGCCTCGAGAATCTCCTGCCAGGTGGTCGCATCCACGTCGATGCCCGAACGCGAGCGCTCGGTCTGCGCGATCCGCTCGGGGTCGCCGGGCACCAGCACCGGCGCCGCCGGGTCGGCCGGCGGCGAGGCCTTCACGTAGTCGACGAACCCGTCGATCTCGCGGCGGAGCCACTCGACGCCGGCCAGGCGCGCGGGGTCGATCAGGATCGTCGTCATGTTGTTGACGACGCCTCCGAGCCGCGGGTTGCCGGGCTGGATGGTCGGCCCACCCGACAGGCCGCCGGCCAGCAGCTCGGTGACCACCGCCAGCGCGTAGCCCTTGTGGGCCCCGAACGTGAGCAGCGCGCCGTGCGGCTCGGTGTACATCACGTTCGGATCGCGGGTGGGCCGCCCGGCCGCATCGATCAGGATGCCCTCGCCGACCAGGTGCCCCTCGTTCCTCGCCACGCGCACCTTGCCCATGGCCACGGCGCTGGTGGCCATGTCGAGCAGCAGCGGCGGCTGTCGCTCGGTGGCGGGCAGCGCGATGCACACCGGGTTGGTGACGAAGCGCGCGTCGGTGCCGCGGAAGGGCGCCACGGTGGCCCGGTGATCGGTGACGTTGACGAAGTGCAGGGACACGAGGCCGGCGCCGCTGGCCAGCTCGCCGTACGCCCCGACCCGGCCGATGTGGTGCGCGTTGGCGAGCGTCATGACGACGACGCCGGTCTGCCGGCAGCGGTCGATCCCTTCCGTCATGGCCTGGCCCGCCATGGTCCGCCCGTAGCCGCGTCCGCCGTCGAACATGAGGATCGGCCCGTCGTCCTTCACCAGCTTGACGCGGGCGTTCGGCACCACCAGACCCATCTGCAGATGACGGATGTACGTCGGGATCATCCCGACGCCGTGACTGTCGTGGCCGGCCAGATTGGCCTGGACCAGGTGGTCCGCGACGAGGTCGGCTTCGGCAGCGGCGCTGCCGCCGGATTTCAAAATGGCGCTGGTCAATCGACGGAGCCGGTCGGCGGTCATGAGCACGAGGACGTCCTCCTGGTACTGGGATCTGTCATGACGGCGCGTTCACTCCGCGCCCGACGTAGGATAAGCTAACCGCCGACACCGGGCCACCGCCTAACCACGCAGAAGGAAGGGCACGCCATGACCGCTCCGCTCGTCAGCTACGCCGTCGCCGACAAGGTCGGCATTGTCACGCTCAACCGGCCCGACAAGCTCAACGCCATCACGCCCGCGTTGAAGGCGCTGCTCATCGAGCGCTTCCACGAGGCCGACCGCGATGCTGCCACCAGCGTCGTCGTTCTGCGCGCCGAGGGGCGCAGCTTCTCGGCCGGGTACGACATCGGCCCCAGTCCGGCTCGCGCCGCCCGGCGGGGCAATGCGCTCGCGTGGCACGAGTCGCTCACCGACGACGTCCGGCTCGAGACGACGCCGTGGGACATGCGCAAGCCGGTCATCGCCTCCGTGCAGGGCCACTGCCTGGGCGGCGCGTGCGAGATGGTGATGATGTGCGACGTCACCATCGCCGCCGATGACGCCCTGTTCGGCGAGCCCGAGATCCGCTTCTCCAACGTGGGGCCGGCGCTGATCATGCCGTTCATCGTCGGCCTCAAGCGAGCCCGGGAGCTGCTCTATCTCGGCGACTCCATCGATGCCCAGACGGCGCTGGCCTGGGGCATGGTCAACCGTGTCGTGCCGCGCGCCGAGCTGGCCGCCGCCACGCTGAAGTTCGCGCGCCGGATGGCGCTGATCTCGCCGGAAGCGCTGGCCGCCACCAAGCTGGCGATCAACCGCGGCGCCGACGCCGCCGGCTTCCGCAACGCCATTCGCGCCGGCCTCGACGTGCTGGCTCCACTCTACGCGGCTCGTACCGAGGTGGGAACGACGTTCGACGCGATCCGCGAGAAGGAAGGGCTCGGCGTCGCGCTCAAGTGGCGGGCCGCCCAGTTCGCAGAGTAGGTCTTTCAGGTCGATCCGCTCGGGGTCGCCGGGCACCAGGACGGTGACGGGTAGGCCGGAGGCGAGTACCGGGGCCACCTGAGCCGAGACGAGTTGCCCGTCTATAATGCGCCAGGGTCATGGCACGCTACGACACGGCGGTCATCGGTGTGGGCATCGTGGGGGCGTCGGCCGTCTACGCGCTCGCGCAGGCCGGCGCCCGCGTGCTGGCGCTCGATGCCGGCGCGGCCGGCGCGGGAACCAGCAGCAACTCGTTCGCCTGGGTGAACTCGGTCAACAAGGAGCCGGAGGTCTACCACCGGTTGAACGCCGACGGCATGACGGCCCATCGGAGGCTGGTGCGCGAGCTTGGCGGTGAGGCCGGTTATCACGAGGGTGGCTCGCTCGAATGGGCGGAGGCCGGCGAGGAGCACGCGCTACGCGCACGAGTCGAGCGGCTCCGCCGGTGGGGCTATCCGGCGCGGTGGATCTGCCGTGACGACGCCCTGGGCATGGAGGGGGGACTGACGATTCCCACCGACGTCCCCGAAGTCGTCCTCTACGAGGCCGACGGCTGGCTCGACGCCCCGCGCCTGATCAGGCGCCTTTTGGCTGCCGCCTCGGCGCGCGGCGCCGAGGTTCGCGAGCGAACCCCCGTACGCTCGCTGCGTCGACGCGGGGATCGTGTGGAGGCGCTGGTCACCGACGCGGGCGAGGTGCACGCGGACTCGGTCTTGCTCTGTGTCGGACCGACCACCCAGGCCTTCCTGGACCCTCTCGGGGTGACGATCCCCATCGGGCGTGTGGCTGGCCTTCTCGCGGTGACGTCGCGCCCGGCCCACGCACTCGGTCGCGTCGTGCACGCGCCGGGGATTCACCTGCGTCCGGATGCGAGCGGTGGGCTACTGCTGGGCGCCCGTGATGTCGATCCACGGATAACGGATACGACCGCGCCCGCGAGGGCGTCGGAGATCGCCGCCGTCCTGCTCGAGCGCGCCGCCCGCGTCTTCGCGCCGGCCCGCGACGTGCGACTCGCCGAGTGCCGGATTGGTGTGCGGCCGATGCCGGCCGACAATCAGACGGTGGCCGGCCGGATTCCCGGATTCACGAACGCGTGGATGCTGGCCACCCACAGCGGCGTAACGCTCGGTCCCCTGCTCGGGCACCTGATCGCCAGCGAGATCACCGGTGGATCGCCCTCCGCCACGCTCGCCCCGTTCCGACCCGAGCGATTCGGGACGGTCGAAGCGGGGACCTCGAGGTAGCGCTCCTCGCCCGCGGCCTCAGCCCCGCAGCGCGGTGAGCATCACGTCGAGGCCCACCCGAAGCCCCACGGGCAGGCCGTCCTCGTTCATCTCGAACTCGGGGGCGCGGTGCGGGTGTGGGCGGCCGTCGAGCGGCGCGATGCCGACCCGGAAGGCGCTGGCCGGGATGATGTTGTGCTTGGTCCCGCCGACGAACTGGCCCACGGTGAGCACGGCGGTCTCCTGGGCGGCGACCTCCTGCGGGACCAGGTTCTGCATCCCGACCAGGATGTTGGCCGCCGCCGTGATCGGGTCCATCGACAGGTGCGGGTATGCGCCGTGGCCGCCCGGGCCCGTGACCACGACGTCGAAGAAGTCGGCCGAGGCCATCGCCGGCCCCGGTCGCAGCCCCACGTGGCCGACCGCCGTCTGGGTCGTGACATGCAGACCGTAGACTTCGTCAACCCGCGGCCGCTCGAGCACGCCCGCCTCGATCATTGGCTTGGCGCCGCCGAAGATCTCCTCCGCCGGCTGGAGATGAAGACTGCCGTGCCCGGTACGTCGCTTCGGCGGGCGGACAGAATCTCGGCAAGGGTGACCGCGATGGCCGTGTGCCGTCGTGACCGCACGCGTGCATCACCCCAGGCGTGCCGGACTCGAAGGGCTGGTCCAGCGACTCGTTGAGGGGCAGCGCGTCGATGTCCGCCCGCCAGGCGACGGTGCGTCCGGGCGTGGTCGGCGTGCTGACCTACGGGCGATCCCGGTGCGGACCTCGAGGCCGGCAGTGTGCAGCCGCTCGGCGCTCGGGCGCGTGTCCGCACGAGTCGTTCTCCCTTCCAATAGTAGAAGACGCCCGAAGGCTCCTTCCTCTCCTTCACCGCCTCGCTCCAATACCTTGCTGATAGCCTGCCATCCGCTTGCCATGAGCGGCCGCCCAGTTCCAGCGCACCGTCGCGGTCTCGCGAGATCCGCAGGAGGCTCACCGCGGAAGGCTCCCGTGGGTTGCGCTCCGTCAGCGGTCCTACGCTCGCACCAGCACGGCCTGAATCATCACGATGCGCCCCTCGTCCCGATTGCGCGTGCCCGCGCGCGTGATCTCGTCGATCGCGTCTCCCATGACGATCCGCTGGATGGCCTGGGCGGGCACAACGGCGCCGGTGCTCGGCCCCGCCAGCTCTGCGGTGACGTCAGCCCAGGCGCGGACGCGGAACCCCGCCGCCTCCATCACCGCGCGCATCTCCTCCGGCGCGCGCAAGAAGCTCGTGGTGGCGTCGGGCGCCCACATCACGGGGAAGATGACGGGTTGCACGGAACCGGCCATCGGCTCCTGGATCGCCAGCAGACCGCCCGGGCCCAGCACGCGGGCGAAACCAGCATACAGCCGCTCCTTGTCGGCGATGTTCATGCCGCTGTTCTGCGTCCACACGACATCGAACGCGCCGGCGCCCACGTCCAGCGCCAGCGCATCGCCGAGACGATGGCTGACCCGGTCCCCGAGTCGCAGCCGGGCCGTGAGGGCCTCGCCCGTGCGCACGTACGATTCTGTGGGGTCGACCACGGTCACCTGACAGCCGAACTCCACGGCCAGCGTGCGCGCGGGTCCGCCCAGCCCGCCGCCCACGTCGAGCACGCGCATGCCCGGCTTCAGCTCTGCCCGTCTGGCCAGCTGCAGGGTGGACTTCTTTCCTCCGCTGTGAAACTGGTCGGCCAGCGCCAGGTCGTCGATCGTCAGCGTGGCGGCGTCCTTCCCGGTCGCGGCGAGCGCCTCGAGAATCGTCCGCTCCAGCCCCTCACGGCCCCAATACGCGTTGGCATCCATGCTGTCACGCCTTATATAACACGGCGATTCTGGCCATGGTCGAGCTGACATCCACTGCGCGCGGGCCTGATGGAAGATGAAGATGGATGGTGCGCCTGGGAGGATTCGAACCCCCGACCCTCGGATTAGAAGTCCGACGCTCTGTCCACCTGAGCTACAGGCGCATCAGCTAGTTACGATACACCAGCCTGTGCGCCGGAGACAGCGGGCTACTTACGTGCTAGTTCCGGAAGCCGGCGTGCTCCTCGACACGGGCGAGGTCAGCGCCGAGTTGGGCACGGATTGGCGGCGACAGCGCCGAGAGGATGTGATCGCGCAGTTCCGGGTTGTTCAGGACATACAGGGCGATGGCCAGCCACTGGAGCACCGCACGAAAATCTCCGCCGATCGCCACAACGTCTTTCTTTATCGCCTCGAGTTCCGCTGTGGCAATGTCAAACGTATCGGCACCCTTGCCTAGCAGATCGACGCTGCGACTGGCGAGGGTCCGCCACTCTTTGACCTTATCCTCCAACGTCCGTTCGAGTATGCGCTTCTCCTCCTCGTGGGCCTGCTCCTTGAGGCGCACCATCTGATTAGCGAACTCCTCGATGGCCTGGAGGTGCTCATCCCGCTTCTTCTGCTCGTCGGAGATGGTGTTCCGGTGCGAAACGCCCTTCACGGGGGCCAGGGACAGGAGCTTCGTCCACCAGCGCGCCGGCATGGACCACATTGTAGCTGATGCGCACCCCACACGTTGGCGGGCCGCACAGCGGCCGCCGCTGAGCCGTCGACCTCGCCAGGGCTGTAGCCCGGAGCTACACTCCTCCCTCTACCTAGCCTGAGTCAACCTGGTGTGGACGCTTGAGCTTGTCGCCGGGCCGAAGATTCAGCACGGCCTCTGGAAAGCTCTCGGCCAACCATTTAACTACATCGTTGACGGTGACGATCCCGAGTGGGCGATGGTCTGCATCGACAAGCGGGATGGACCGGTGCCCGCCAACGTGCATACGGTTCACTGCGTAACAGATTCGGTCGTCGGAAGCGAGCGTCTCTGGCGCCGCCGTCATCACCTCGGCTAGCTTGGTCTGCTCGGGATTCCGCTTCTGCCGCATGACCCGGGTCAATGCGTCACGCTCGGTGAAGATCCCAGTGAGATGGCCTTCGGCATCAACGACGACAACGGCTGCCCGCCGATTGTCCACCATCTTCGTGATGGCCTCCGCCACAGTCGCTTCCGGCGGCAGCCTGATCGGCTCGCTGGGCGCTAACAGTTTCACCGGGCTGCTGAGCAGTGCTTCCTCAAGCTTCCGGAACTCCGCCTCGAGCGATTCTGAGTACTCATCCCCCAATTCGCTCATACTTCGCTCCCGTCACCCCGGCATGTGGATGAGCCCTGGGTGCCGAGAGTCTCCGCTCATGGACTCGACCCGTCAAGGCCGTCCTTGACCGTCTTCGTCAATCGGCGCTAACGTGGAGACGCTTGTGCCGTTGAGCCTGTTGTCCTTCCTTCTGTCCTTCCTGCCTCACTGCTCTCGGTCAGCAGATCGCTATCGTTGAGGATCGCGTCTATCGCGAGGGCGAGACGCGAACGGCTTGTGGGAGGGACGCGCGCTGCGCGCTGGCTGTCATCAACGTTTGGGCAGTGGGTGACTCGCGAAGAATGCGGTCATCCGTTCCGCCATGCGCTTGGGATCCATCATCTGTAACCCGTGGGTTGCACCTTTGAGGACGAAGGGTTCCGTCTGGGGCAACCAGGCCTGCACCAGTTGGTGGATTTCGGCCCAGCCGGGCCAGAGCGCGTGACTGTCTCCCCCGAGCACGCCCAGGACCGGCTGCGTGATGCGCCCGGCGTCCGCCTGCGTGAAAGTCCACTGCTGGAGCGCGGCTAACTCCATTCCGAAGAAGGTATCGGCGTCGGCCACGGCCTGCGCGAAACCGCCCGGAACCTCGCGGTCCAGCACGCTGCGGTACTCGGGCCCCACCACCGCCTTGAGGAAGCCGTCAACTGCCCCGGCCTTGTTGCCCGCCTCGTACATCTGGAACACCGGTCCCATCGCGTCCATGAAGAGCTGAACGCTCGGGACGATGAGCAGTGCCGGCTCCAGCAACACGAGCGAATGGACGGCCTCGGGCGCGTCCAGAGCAAGCTGTAAGGCGATCGCGCCGCCGTACGAGTGCCCGACGACGTGCGCCCGCGTTATGCCGAGCTGCTGCATCAGGGCCCGGCAGTCCGCAGCCTGCTCCGCGATGCTCAGCGGACTCTTCGAATGCGTGCTGCCGGCATAGTCACGCCGATGGTACAGAATCAGTTGGTGGCGTTCGGTCAGCACCGGTTCTGCCAGTAGCGGCGCGAACGCATCCGCGACTAAGGCGCCGTGCACCAGCACGACCGGGTCTCCGGAACCGCGAACCTCGTATTCCAGCTCTCGTCCGGCAATCTGTGCGCGCTTCATCGCATGCTCCTTTCTCTGCTGAGGTCGAGGATCGGCAACGTGAAGGTGAAGGTCGAACCCTTCCCCTTCTGGCTGTCGACCCAGATCCTTCCCCCATGAAGCTCGACGAACCGTCGGGACAGCGCGAGGCCGAGTCCAGTGCCCTCCACCTTCGTGTCTGCCGGTCCGACCTGCCGGAACTCCTCGAACACCGCCGGCTGATCCTCGGGCGCGATGCCCACCCCGGTATCTGATACCGCAATCTCGGCCATGCCCTCGACGACGCGCGCCCGTACATCGACCCGGCCGCCTTCGGGGGTGAACTTCACGGCGTTCGACAAGAGATTGAGCAACACCTGCTTGATCTTCCGCTCATCGGCGCGGATCTGGCCGAGCCGCGGATCCACGGCCTGGTGCAGCGCGATGCCCCGGCGGGCCGCGCGGTCCCGGACCAGCGTGAGCGCGTTATCGATGGCCTGAGGCAGATCGAACTCCGTGAGATACAGCTCCATCCGGCCCGCCTCGACCTTGGAAAGGTCGAGGATGTCGTTGATGAGCGATAGCAGGTGCTGGCCGGAGGCGTAGATGTCTCTGAGATATTCGTCCTGCTTCGCATTGAGCTCTCCGAACATGCGCTCGATCAGCGCCTCGGAGAAGCCGATGATCGCGTTGAGCGGCGTCCGCAGCTCGTGCGACATGTTGGCCAGGAACTCGGACTTGTGCCGACTCGCCGCCTCGAGATTGCGGTTCGCCGACTCCAGCTCGTTGAACAGCCGGACGTTCTCGATGGCGATGACGGCCTGATCGGCAAAGGTCTGCAGGAGGGCGAGATCACTCTCGCTGAACGCGCCGGGGCTGGCCCGACCGACCGTGATGACCCCCACGACCTCCCTCTCCCGGAACATTGGCACGACCACCATGGATCGGAAGCCCAGCGCCCGGGCGGCCACGCGCCCGATCCCGGGATTGGCGCGGGGGTCGGCCGCCATGTCCGCGACATTGACGACCGTCCGGTCGAGGATCGCCTGTCCGATGAGCGACGAGGCATCGGCCGGTCGCGGGAACTGGCTGGTGATCTGCGGCGGCAGGCCCGAGGGGTGGCTGGTCACGGCAAAGTGGATCCGCCGCCCATCGTAGCGGTAGAGCGAGCTGAGGGTGCCCCCGCACAGGCGCACGGCGCTGCGGACGATCGCCGAAAACACGGGCCCGACGTCGGCTGGCGAGCTGGAGATCACGCGCAGGATCTCCGCCGTGGCCGCCTGCTGATTGAGCGCCTGGGCCAGGCGCTTCTCGAGGTCCCGGACGCTCGACGCCCGGGCGCCCGGACGCCGGGGCCGCGCCTTGCTTTTCACGATGCGTGCGCCTCGCCCGTCAGGGGGCTTGCCGCGAGAGCAAGTCGAACGACTCCACGGCGATCCGGTAGGTTTCCGCGGGCTTCAGGGGTGGGAGCGTGAAGTACCCCCGCCCGCCGGAGTCGATGGACCCGTAGACCCAGCCGAATTGCTGGCGGGTGACGCCGCCCTGCGGATCCAGGACTTCGACCTTCAAGCGGACGCTCCCCACGCGGTACCCAGAGTAATTGTAGACGTAGCCCTCGACGCCGGGCCTCAGCTGACCGCTGCGCGGCTGCCACTCCACCGGAAATATCTGCGGGTCGGGACTGACCGTCTGCGCCTGGGCGAGCTGGGCGGAACAGGCGAGGAGGACGGTACACACCACCCGCTTGAGCATAGGGCCTCGTTGCTGTCCGCGCCGGGAGCTCAGGCGGCGGGGCGCTCCCGCAGGCCGACCTTCAGCGTTCGGCCTTCCTTCTCGAAGCGCACCTTGCCTTCTCGAGCCAGCCAGCCGAGGCCCAGGAAAAGGACCTGGTCCGACAGCTTCGTCCCCTGCCTGAGCTTGCTGAGGGGCGTCTCGCCGGACCGGTCGAGGTATTCCCAGATGACGCCTGCCGCGTGTCCGATCTCCGCTTCCATCACAGCCTCTTCAGCTCCGAAACGACAGAGCGGTGGCAACGTTCCGCGTTGGTCCTGCGCGGGCACGACGAAGAGTAGCCCGGTGCTTCCGCTGCGGTCAAGCAGATGCGCCGGCTAGTTGTTCGACGGCTCCAGGCGCTCGAGGCGTACAAGGTGGCGAGGAACGCGGACGACGCGCACGTCGGACTCCAGCGACGAGACCCGCACCGTGAACAGGCCGACGTCCAGCGCCAGCCGGCGCAGGGCGGTGGCCAGCTCGGTGAGGGTCTTGGCCAGCTCGTCCATGTCGTCCATAGGGGCGTGGATCGTAGCGGATCCTGCGACGCCGCGCCATGTGCAGACGGAGACATGTCTTCCGTTACGCGGAGGGCTCGTGCAATTTGACGGTTCCTGCGGATCAGCCGATCCGGTTGCCGGCGATCGGCTCGTGGCCCCAGGTGAAGAAGGCCTCGCCGCCGGCTCGGGTGACGAGGGCGATGTCCTCGAGCCAGTTACGGGTGCGATCGTCGCCGGGCACCTGCAGATGCACGGCGACGACCATGCCGGCCTCGAGGCTCCAGTCGTGGCGGCTGGCCGGCAGCTCCATGTCGATGTGCTCCAGCCCCAGTCCGTGGAAGAAGATGAAGGCCTGATCGGCGTCCGCCAGGCCGGCCTTGCGCATGGCCTGCCGGCCCGTGGCCTGTAGCTCGCTGAGCTTCGCCCCTGGACGCATCGCATGCTGTATCTCGGTCATCGCCGCCGCCGTCGCTGCGGCCATCTGGCGGCCCCGGCCGCGGGGCTCATCATCCACGACCCAGGTCTTGCCGCCGTCCCAGCAGTAGTGCTGCCACGTCCCGTGGCAATCCCACATGATGTGCATGCCCGGCTCGACGACGAAGTCCTCGCCGCCGGACTGGGTGTACAGGGCCGGCTCGGCCCCCGGCGGATTCGCCATGACGATGGCGCCCGGGTCGCGGACGAACCCGCCCAGGCTGACCGCCGCCGTGTGGTATGTGCGGGTCATCTCCTGCCACGTCATCCCCCGTGACCAGCTCCGGATGGTGCGCGCGATGGCCTCCTGGTTCAGCCTGGTCGCCTCACGCAGCACGCGAACTTCGTCGGGCGTCTTCACCTGGCGGACGTACTTGAGGGCTCCGTAGGCATCCTCGACCCGCACCGCGGCGGGAGCCACTGCGCGGGCGAAGCGCAGATCGTCGAATCCGACCGTCCCCCGGGCCAGCCCGAGGTCGCGCAGCGCCGCCACCGTGCCCTCGACGAGGCTTCCGGCGTAGCGGGCCGCCGCGGCCTGCCCGCGCCGGCTCTTCAGCACCGCGGCCGGCACGTACCGGTCCAGCGGCGCCCCACCCCACGAGATATCGAGCGGCGTGAGCAGGGTGGCGTAGGGCCGCGCGTCCTCGACCCACGAGGGCTGCATGAGGAAGTGCGCGAGGTCGAACTCGGCCACGACGATGACCGGATGCCGGGGCTCGTGCCGGGAGAGCACGACGGCGGCATAGCCATTGGTCTCCTGGACCGAGGCGCTGGCCGGCGGGGCGAATCCGCTCAGGTAGAACACGTTCGGGCGGAGGTACGAGACGATGCCGTCCAGGCCGCGCCGCTCCATGGTGTCGAGCAGGCGGTCCAGATGGCAGAGGCGTTCGGGCAACGGCGGGGCCGGCACCTGGCTCATGCGATCGCGGGAGCAGGATGACACCCGGTCCCCCGCTTGACAAGTCCGGTGCGAGCCGGCAGCGCCGGGCGTCCGCGACTAGGCGGAGTGCTCGAGCACCTCCTCGAAGGCGCCGCGGCTGCCCGGCGAGACGTCGAGCAGCTCGCAGCCGCCCGCGTAGCAGCCGTTGCCGTCTTCCTGCCGGAGCCAGGCCAGGCGGGCGATGGCTTCGATCGGCTTCTCCAGGCCGTTCGGATGCAGGGTCACCCACAGGAGCTCCGGAGCCCCGTTGCCGAGCTGATCACAGGCGAACCCCATGCCGGTGCGCGAGATGTCCCGCAAGGGGCCCTGGAACAGCACCGCGCCGTCGGGGCGCTGGATCTCCACCGTGATGTCGGTGCGGCGCGCCCGCGTCGCCCGCCGGCGCTCGCCGATCGCCCGCGAGGCGAGGTCGCCGTCCAGCCGGGCGATCGCCTCGACTTTGGCGTCGGCCTCGGCGAGCTGGTCCGTGAGGTCACGCGTCTGCTGGAGAAGCTCCTCGTGGGTCTTTCGCAATTCCTCCAGAGACCGCGTCGCTTCATCGCGCTGCCGCTCGGTCTCCTGGAGCCGAGCCTCCAGCTCCTGGTGCGCGGCCTCCAGCTGGGCGCGCGTCTCCGCGCTCGCCTGCACCTGGGCGTCAAGGCCGGCGATCGTCGCCCGGGCCTCTCCGAGGAACCACTCGCTTTCCTCCCACCGGTGACGGGCCTCCTCGGTCGCCTGCTGGCACAGCGCCAGCTGGTGGCTCAGCTCCCTGGCCACCTCCGCCATGTCCACCTTGATGGTCAGCAAGTCACCTTCGGCTCCGACCTGGACGCTCGTCATCCCAACGCCTCCTGTCTGGTGAGTGGGGGGATCGATCGAACAGGTGATGGAACGGGCGAGGAAAGGACTGTCTGCTGCGGAGCGGCCCCAACTGCACGGCCCGGCGATCGCGTTCCCTCCGGAGCGGCTAATTTTTGTCCGCCCCAAGGGTAGGACGAAGAGCTGGTCAGGCCAAGAAAATTGCGCAGCGGGGCCACTTCCGGGCCGGCGGGCCCGGGCACTTGCCGTGGCCGGGGCAAGGACTCACCGCGGCGCCGCGCTACTCGATGGCCCTGGCGGTCTTGAGATTGATGACCAGCTCGAGCTTGGTGGGTTGCTCGATGGGGATATCGCCCGGGTGGACAAGCCCGTGACGTTTCCACCCGGGCGCGCGAGGCTCCCGACGAGCTTCACCTGGCCCGGCTCCCCCACCACCGAGACGGCCTCCCCATAGTCCCCGCCCGTGGTCGCACACGCGGCGCGCAACCGGCTCGGGAGGTCGAGCTGCCGCAAGTAGCGGCGGAGCAGCTCCAGTCCGCTGTACGAGGTGAGGTCCTGACGCACGAACTCGACGTGCAGCTTGCCCTTGACCATCCGTCGCAGGCTCGCTACGTTCAAGCGACTATTCGGTTGGGACCAGGTACCGCGAAGTCAGTCAGCCAGCGCGGGAGGCCGCCAGGAACATGTTGGCCGGGAACTCGTTCTGACGGAGGACACC